>NZ_JBEYHA010000010.1:0-154033 GCF_040635075.1 Nocardiopsis sp. NPDC007018 | reverse complement strand
GCTCCCCGGCGGGCCCCCGGGCGCGCAGCAGCTGCCCCTTGACCGGGCGCAGCGGCGGTACCACCACCGGTTCGGGCACCCGCAGGCGGTGCCCGCCGCGCCCCCGACGCCCGAGGTGACGGACCTAGTGGCCGCTCTCCAGCACCGACTTGAGGAAGGACTTGGTCCGCTCCTCGCGGGGGTCGCCGAAGATCTGGTCCGGGTGCCCCTCCTCGGCGATCCGGCCCTGGTCGAACATCAGAACCCGGTGCGACACGTCCCGCGCGAAACCCATCTCGTGGGTCACGCACAGCATCGTGATGTCGGTGGTCTCGGCCACCTCCCGCAACACGTCCAGGACGCCCGCCACCAGCTCCGGGTCCAGGGCGGAGGTGACCTCGTCCAGCAGGAGGATCTCCGGCCGCATCGCGAGGGCGCGGGCGATCGCCACGCGCTGCTGCTGGCCGCCGGACAGCTGGGTCGGGTGGGCGTCGACCTTGTCGCCCAGGCCCACCAGCTCCAACAGCTCCTCGGCCCGGGCGTTCGCCTCGTCCTTGTCCAGCCCGAGGACGTGGACCGGCGCCTCGATGACGTTCCTGCGCACCGTCATGTTCGGGAACAGGTTGAACTGCTGGAACACCATGCCGATGCTCTTACGGCGCCGTCGGAGGTACGACTCGTTGGCCGGGACCAGGCCCTTGCCCCGGGGCATGTGGCTGAACGGCTCCCCGCCGACGGTGATGTGCCCCTCGGTGACCTTCTCCAGCGTCATGAGCAGACGCAGGATGGTGGTCTTGCCCGAACCGCTCGGCCCGATCAGCGTGACGCGCTCACCGGCGGCCACGTCGAAGTCGAGGTGGTCCAGGACGGTGAGGTCGCCGAAGCGCTTCACCACCTGGTCGAACACGATCAGCGGACCGTCGGCGGCGCCGCCCCCGACACCCTGTTCGGTCACGTTCTCGGGGGTATCAGACGGCGACATATCGCTTCTCCAGTCGTCGAATCACAATCGCGGACGGGATACTCACCAGGAGGAAGAGGAACCCGACCATGGTGAAGGTCTCCACGTAGCGGAAGTCCTTGCTGCCGACCTGCTGCGCCATCGCGAGCAGCTCGACCACGCCGATGGCGAAGAGCAGCGGTGTGTCCTTGAACATCGCGATGAGGTAGTTGCCCAGCGCGGGGATCACCCTGCGGATCGCCTGGGGCAGCACGATCGCCGTCCAGGTGCGCGAGGTCGGCAGGCTCAGCGCCCGCGACGCCTCCCACTGGCCCTTGGCCACGCCCTCGATACCGGACCGGTACACCTCGGCGGTGTAGGCGGCGTAGTGGATTCCGAGGACGATCACACCGATGGTGAAGGCCGAGACGTCCGGCGGAGCCAGCGTGAACACGAACACCAGCTGGATCACCAGCGGAGTCGTGCGGATGAACTCCATCAGGAAGTGCAGGAGGGCTCCGAAGAACGGCACCCGCCGCACGACCGCGATGAGCAGGCCGAGGGTCAGCGCCAGGGCGTAGCCAATGCCTGTCGCCTGCACGGTGACCACCAGGCCGCTGAGCAGGTCCGGCAGGACCTCGCCGGTGTACTCGAAGTCCCACAGGTTGTTCAGGAACTCCATCACTGGGCCACCCCCACCTTCGTACCGACCGACGGGGGCCGCAGGAGCCCGAGGAGACCGCCGCCGGACGGCGGGGTCCGTCCCAGCTTCCGGTTGGCGCGCCGTTCGAGCAGGCGCACGCCGAAGATGAGGACCTGGGCGATCAGGTAGTAGAGGGCGAAGGCCACCAGGAAGGCCGCGATGGTCTCACCGGAGAGGCGGCGCACGTCCTCGGCGATCCAGGTCAGGTCCTGCAACGCGACCAGGTACACCACGGCGGTGGCCTTCATGAGCTCGACCACCAGGTTGCCGAACGTGGGCAGCATCTGCGCCCACGCCTGTGGCAGGACCACCAGGCGCGTGCGCTGGGCCCAGGACAGGTTCAGCGCCATGGTGGCCTCGATCTGCGCCCGGGGTACGGCGTTGATCGAGGAGCGCACCACCTCGGCCCCGTAGGCGCCGAGGTTGAGGCCCAGTGCCAGGATCGCCGCGAACATGTCCTCCAGCTGGAATCCGGTCAGCCGGGGCAGGGCGTAGATCAGCCAGTACATGACGACCAGCGCCGCGACACCGCGGAAGACCTCCACGTACACCGTGGCGACCGCCCGGGCCAGTCTGCTGCGCACCGTGCCCAGGACACCGAAGGTCATCGCCAGGACGAAGGCCAGGACGATGCCGCCCAGCGTGAGCTGGATCGTGAGCAGCGCTCCGTCAACGAAGCGCGGGCCGTACTCGTTCAGGAACTCCACGCGGGATCACTCCCCACAGAGCTCGGCGGTGGTGGTCCCGTCGGGCAGGTCGTCCTCGGTGAAGCCCCACTCCTCGCCGAGTTCGAGCAGACGGCCGCTCTCGGTGAACTCGGCGACGACGCGGTTGATCTCCGAGAGGAGCTCCTCGTCCTCGGTGCGGACGCACAGCCCGCCCCAGCCCTTCTCCTCCTTGCCGTTCATCTCGGGGTAGAAGGGGTCGCTGACGGAGTACTCGTCCTCCAGGTCGCGCTCGATCAGCAGGTACTTGTGCGACACCGCGAGCATGGACACGGCGTGGACGCGGCCGCTCTGGAGCAGCTCGAAGCCGCGGGTCTGGTCCTGGATGGTTTCCAGCTGGTCCGACGGGACCCCGAAGTACTCGGCGTAGGTCTGCTCGACCGAACCGTTGAGCACGGCCAGCTTGAGGTCGGGGTTCTCGACGAAGTCCTCGAAGTGCTGGATGTTCCTCGGGTTGTCCTTCTCCACGAGGAACGCCTCGGGCGAGGTCGCGGTCGGCTCGGTGAACGCGACCTCCTGGCAGCGTTCGGGCGTGATGAACACACCGGCCGCGATGACGTCGTAGCGGTTCGACTGCAGGCCCGGGATGAGTCCGTCCCAGGAGGTCGCCGCCGCCCGGATCTCGGGGACGCCCAGCTCCTCGAAGACGGCCTTGGCCACCGCCGGGGACTGCCCGGCGGCCTCGCCGTCGGAGTCCTCGAAACCGAAGGGCACCTCGTTGGCCAGGGCGACCTCGACGAACCCCTGTTCGCGCAGACGTTCGAGGGTGCTCTGCCCCTCGGCGTTGCGGCCGCCCCCGTTGTTGTCGACCCGGCTGCACGCCGCGAGGCCCGCCACCGCCGCACCTGCTCCGGCCAGGCGGAACGCGTCTCGACGCCCCCAGGTTCCCCGCCGACGCGCTGGTACCTGATTCTTCACGACTGCTCCTCGAAAACTCGCGGGTGCGGGGCCACCGCCCGATGACGGGGCGGGGACCTCACGCGTTCGAATGCTGGATCGCCTCGTGTGGGCGCTCGCCGCGGCGCTTCGGCCGCGGCCGTGGCCATTGCCCGGGTGCTCGGGACGACGGCGCTGGTACGGGGTCTCCCTCCCCGGGCGCGTCGAGCAGTAACTGAACACGTTTGGTCCGTTATGCACTGGTTATGAGTCTTCGTTCGTCGGGTGACCCGACGACACGCCCCCTCCGAGCTGGCCACCTGTGGTTCGTGACTATGGGTACTTATGCCCCTTACCCAGGGATTCCTACCTTCGGTAACACGGAGGGCGGGGTCCGAACCTCCCGGACCCCGCCCTCGGCGGTCGACGCGTAGGGATCTACGCGGTGGCCTCCTCCTCGACGACGAGCGGGTAGACGCCGTTCTCGTCGTGGACCTCACGGCCGGTGACCGGGGGGTTGAAGACACACAGGACCCGGAAGTCCGTCTTGGGGCGGACCGTGTGCTTCTCGTGGCCGTTGAGCAGGTAGAGGGTGCCCGGGGTGATGATGTGCTTCTCCCCGGTCTCCTCGTTGGTCAGCTCGGCCTCGCCCTCGATGCAGTGCACGAGCTCGATGTGGTTGGCGTACCAGAACGTCGACTCGGTGCCCGCGTACAGGACGGTCTCGTGGAAGGAGAAGCCGACCTTCTCCTTGGCCAGGACGATCCGACGGCTGCGCCAGTTCTCGGTCTTGATGTCGGCGTCGGTGTCGTTGACCTCGTCCAGACTGCGAACGATCACTTGTGTCTCCTTCACGCTCTGATGCGCGCTCTGTGCGCTGGTGGTACACGGTACGGGGCCGACCGGCACCCCGGGTAGAGGTACCGTCCGGCCCCGCGCCCAATCCGGTGGGCACGCCGGTCCGAAACGGCTTCGGCGTGTCGCGTCCTAGGCGGTCTGCGGCACCTTGACCGCCTCGCGGACGGCGTCGGCCATGATGTCCAGACCGGCGGTGAGCTCCTCCTCCGTCGTGGTGAGCGGCGGGAGCAGCTTGGCGACCTCGTCCTCGGGGCCGGAGGTCTCCAGGAGCAGACCGCGGTCGAAGCACCCGGCGGCGACCTTCTTGGCGATGCCGCCCTCGGCGTCGAAGGCCAGGCCCCGGGCCAGGCCGCGTCCGCGCACGTGGGCCCCGAACTCGGTGTGCTCCTCGGCCATCTCGGCCAGACGCGCCTCGACCAGCCGGCCCTTGGCCAGGGTGGCCTGGGCGAAGGAGTCGTCGGACCAGAAACGGCGCAGCGCCTCGGTACCGGTGACCATGGCCGGGTTGAAGCCGCGGAAGGTGCCGTTGTGCTCGCCCGGCTCCCACACGTCCAGCTCGCGCTTGAACAGCGTGAGCGCCATCGGGAGGCCGTAGCCGCTGATGGACTTGGAGAGGGTGACGATGTCCGGGGTGATCCCGGCCTCTTCGAAGCTGAAGAACCTGCCGGTACGGCCGCAGCCCATCTGGATGTCGTCCAGGATCAGCAGGATGCCGTACTCCTGGCAGAGCTCGGAGAGCCCGCGCAGCCACTCGGCGCTGGCGACGTTGATGCCGCCCTCACCCTGGACGGCCTCGACGATGACGGCCGCCGGGGCGTCCAGGCCGCTGCCGCTGTCCTCCAGGAGGGTGCGCAGCCACAGGAAGTCCGGGGTCCGGCCGTCGAGGTAGTTGTCGAACGGCATGGTGGCGACGTGGTCGAGGGGTACACCGGCGCCACCGCGCTTCATGGAGTTCCCGGTCACGGCGAGGGCGCCGAGGGTCATCCCGTGGAAGCCGTTGGTGAAGTTGATGATGGTCTGGCGGCCGGTGTACTTACGGGCCAGCTTGAGCGCGGCCTCGACCGCGTTGTTTCCCGCGGGGCCGGGGAACTGGACCTTGTAGTCCAGGTTCCGGGGTCGGAGGACGATCTCCTCGAAGGTTTTCAGGAACTCGCGTTTGGCCACGCTGTAGGCGTCGAGGCTGTGGACGATCCGGTCGTCGGTCAGGTACTCGATGAGCGAGGTCTTCAGCTCGGGGTTGTTGTGCCCGTAGTTGAGTGACCCGGCCCCGGCGAAGAAGTCCAGGTAGGGGCGGCCGGACTCGTCGTGGACGTGGCTGCCGACCGCCTTGTCGAAGACGACAGGCCAGTTCCGGCAGTATCCGCGGACTTCGGACTCGAGGCGCTGGAAGGTCTCCATGGTGATGTTCCTTGGTTCCTTTCCCCAACTGCGTGGGCTCAGGGCTGGGACGAGGGGCGGGTGGGGATCGCGTTCGATCCGGCGCGGACGGTCAGGCGTCGGCGTCGTGGGGTCGGCCGATGGGGCCGATGCGTACGAGGTCCTCGGGGTCGTGGGGACCTTCGCCGTCCGAGGGGAAGTGCTCCGCACCGAAGAGCGGGCTCCACGCCACGTCGGCGTCCAGGTTCCTCGCGAACGAGGCGAAGAGGGCGCGGGAGGCCTCGTTGTCGGGGGTGACGGTCGCTTCGAGGAAGCGCAGGCCCCGGTCGGCGAGGCGTTCGCCGATGAAGTCGAGCATCCGGCGGGCGAGCCGCCGCCCCTGGTAGGCGGGGTCGACGGCCACCTGCCAGAGGAAGTACGTGTCCGGCCTGTCGGGGCGGACGTAGCCGGTGACGTAGGCCGCCATGCGGCCGTCGGCGTCCCGCGCCACGACGCTGGTCGCGGCGAAGTCGCGGCACCAGAGCGTGTAGGCGTACGGGGAGTTGACGTCCATCCCGGTGTCCGCGGCCAACCGCCACATGTGCGGCCCGTCCTCCGGGGAGGGGTGCGAGAGGCGCACGTCCTCACGGCCCGCGGCCCTCGTCGTCTGGGAGCTCATCGCCCCGCCTTCGGTTCGGTCGCGTGCTTGGAGGTTCGTTCGTTGATGTGGCACGTCAATCGAACTTAGCGAAAGAAGGTCAAGGGAGTTTCGGCGAGATTCCGCGCAGATGTTTGGGAGGATTCGGCCCGGGTATGGCTCGTCTATTTAGCAGCGTGACACCGCCTTCGACAGGGCTCCCACGTGACGCTGGGTAGCGGGCGCCCCGCCCGTCCACGCCCCGTCTATCAGGGGGTTCGACCCCCGGGGCGGACCGGTGTCGCACGAGGTGAGAGGTGACTCGCGGGCGGGCGGTCGGCAACCGTCAGGGTCAAACATAGAGCCTGGGGGCCGGATATTAAGCGTGCGTTAAGTCACATCAATTCGGGGGAAAGCTCGCGACATATCCGCCGGAGTGTGTCGCCCCGCACGTCACACGTTACGCGTGCCGCCTCTCGGAACCACCCGTACGCAGGCATTTCCCTTGTTCCCGGGACGACAAACCGGCCCCTCCGGACGCACCCGCTCGTCACGCCACCCGGAACGACCGGCCGACGGAGACCGGCGCCACCGCCGGACGTCCTTGAAGATTCGGCGACTTTCCAGCAGACTCTGTGTAGTACGACCTCATGTAGTACTACACTTAGTCGCACCGCTTCGCCGCAGCCCTCGACAGGTCGGGCATCCTCGGGACGGCAGTGCGGACTCGAACTTCGTCGCCCGCCGTAGGAACACGGCGAGGACCACTGACCAGGGATCGGAGGCACCCGTGAACCGCCTGTACCACGACAGCGAGGACTGGGTCGAGCAGGGGAACTGCCGATCGTACGACCCCGAGATCTTCTTCCCGGTGAGCAGCACCGGGATCGGCCGCGTCGACACGGAGCGGGCCCTGGACGTCTGCCGCAGCTGTACTGTTCGCCCGGAATGCCTGCGGTGGGCCCTGCGCGCCGGAGAGGCTCACGGAGTCTGGGGTGGCACCACCCCCGAGCAGCGTCGCTACATGCGCCGCGAACTGGTCCCGGCGGGCTAGGAGACGGCCGAGCCGCCGGACGTGAAGGATCGCGTCCGGCGGCTCACCTCTGCCTCGGGGGTACCTTCCGAGATCCCCGAGCGCCTTCTCACGTCCGGAGGTCTTGCGGCCCCCCGAGGCACGGCCTAGGTTCACTATGGTGCGACCCGTTCACGGCACACTCCGCCTCACACGCACGGCGCTCCTCGCCGGTGCGTGCACGGGCATTGCCTGGGTCGGACACAACCTCTCGGCCGACCACGGGGCCGGGGTCGGGGGCTTCCTCCTGGCCACGGCCTTCCTGCTCGGCCTCCTGTGGCGGTTCACCCGGATCATGCGGGGCTTCGGTGACATCTTCACCGTCATGGCCCTCGCACAGGTCGCCCTGCACCTGATCCTCCAGCTGGCGGGCCCGGGTATCGCCCCGGTCGAGCACGCCGGGCACGCGTCCGCCGCCCTCGGCCTCGCACCGGGGATGCTGTTCGCCCACCTGTGGGCGGCCCTGCTCGCCTCCGCGCTCCTGGCCCACGGGGAGTCGGCGCTCTGGTTCCTCGCCGGAACCGTCGCCCGCGCCCTCCCGCTCCCCGCCCGCCTGCCCGACCTCGTCACCGAGAAGGGCGGGGCCGCGCCCTTCGCGCCCCCGGCGCTCGGACCCTCCTCACCAGAGCCGTCGACGCACGGCCCACGCGGGCCTCCCGGTTCGCCCGCGTTCCGCCCGACCCTCCCGTAACTCGCGTTCGGGGGGTCGAGGCGGTCCCACAGAAGAACCCCGGACGAGCACCGGTCCCCGACCCGTGCCCGCCGGGCGCGAACCGCACCCGAACGGCCTGAGAGAGAGTCATGAGAAGAATCCGTACCGCCGCCCTGCTCGCCCCCTTCGCCGCCGCGCTCCTGCTGGCCCCCGCGCCCGCCTTCGCCCACGACGTGCTCATCGCCTCCGACCCCGAGGACGGCGCCACCCTCGACGCCGCCCCCGAGGAGGTCACCCTGACCTTCAACAACGCGCCGATGGCGGGCGGGAGCGGCAGCGCCATCGTCGTCACCGCCCCGGACGGGTCCGAGGTACAGGAGGGCGAGCTGACCTTCGACGGCACCGACGTGTCCGTGGGCCTGGCACCGCTCACCGAGGCGGGCGACTACGGCATCTCGTTCCGGGTGGTCTCCTCCGACGGTCACCCCATCCAGGAGGGTCTGGCCTTCTCGCTCTCCGAGGAGGCCGTCGAGGCCGCCGCCCCGGAACCGACCGAGGACGAGGCCGCCGGGACCGAGGACGAGGCCGCTGAGGAGGCCCCCGAGGACACCGCCGACGCGACCGCCGCGGAGGACACCGCCGCGGACGAACAGGGCGGGACCTCCCCCCTGCTGGTCCTGGCCGGGGTCGTCGTGGCCGTCGCCGCCATCGGCGCCGTCGTACTGGTGATCGTGCGCGGGCGCAACCGTCCCGGCTCCGGTGAGGGCTCCGGCCGGTAGCGGCAGCGAGAGGGGGAGGGGGAGGGGCCCGCACGCGTCGGCGTGCGGGCCCCTCCCCCGTTCGGAAGCCGTCTACCTCCGGCGAGCCAACAGGATGCTGATGTTGTCCTTGCCGCCCGCCTCCATGGCGGCCTGCCAGAGGGCGTGCACGGCGGCCTCGTCGCTGCCCGCCTCGGCGATCATCCGCTCCATCTCCTCCGGCAGCACCAGGTCCGACAGACCGTCGCTGCACATGAGCCAGGCGCTGGGGTCGGCGGCGTCGTCGCGCCCCACGTGGGGCACCATCGAGCCGCCGGAGCTCCCGCCCAGGGACTGGGTGATGAAGTTGGTGGTGACGGGACGTCCGTCCTCGGAGGGAGGAAGGGCCGGGGAGTCGTCCTCGGAGAGCTGCCTCAGGCGGCGCCCCTCCAGACGGTAGGTGCGGGAGTCCCCGACGTTGAACCAGAAGTTGCCGTCGCTGTTGAGCAGCACGCCCGCGACCGTGGTCCCCATCCCGGAGAACTCGGTGTGCTGGAGCGCGTGGTCCTTGATCTCCTCGTCGATGTTGGTGAGGAGCTGGGCGATCTCCTCCGGGCCGTTGAGTCGCGGCCCCATCTCGGCCATGCGGTGCACCGCGTGCTCGGAGGCGATCTCTCCGGCGGCCTGGCCGCCGATCCCGTCCGCGACCGCGAGGATGACCGGTTCACTCACCGGCAGCACGCAGCGGACCGGGGAGGTCATGTTCGCGCTGGCGACGGTGAGAGCACCCATGACCACGGAGTCCTCGTTGGCGGGGCGGATAGCGCCCCGGTGCGTGAGGGCCGTGACAATGACTTCCCCACCAGCGACACCCATACGCCCTTCCTCCCGTTTCATCGGCCGTGGCCGGTTGTCCGGCGCCCGGCGCCGGACCTTGGTCGAGTCCCGTACATCGTCTGGATTTCTGTAACCGTACCGAGCCACCGCCGGAGTCGGTCAAAATCCGCGTACATCATGGCGGAAAACACCCGGATATGCAGTTCCCGCACCGGTTTTCGACGCCACAAGTGTGGCGTCGGTTGATCCTGGGACGTGTGTGGTGCCGTCGTTCGGTTCCGGTCTGACAGTAGCGGTGCCGGGGGCCCTCCGACAGAGTCCACCGGCAGGTTCGGACAACCCGCAGACCAGAGGCACCGCACGGGCTCGGCCTGCCCCCGCCCGGCGGCCACCGGGCGCCGCTCCGGCCGCCGATGACACCCGACACGTCCCTCCGGGCCACCCGATCGCCGACGCCGCGTTGTCGGCTTCGCGACCGTCTGGCAGAATGGTCGCGTTGGGTGTCTAAGACGCAGACACACACGACCCGCCCCGGGCGGTCCCTGATGCCCTCAGGTGCCCCGGTGGCTCGAACTCCCTTTCGACGGTCGTTTGGTGTGGTCCTCGTGCGTCCTTCCCTTCTCCTCTCCTCTCCGGTCTCCACCGCCCGTTCGCACCGTGTGCGCGCGGCGCCCCGTGCTGCCCGCCGTCCCCCTCCACCCGGCCCCGTCCCCGGGCGCGCGTCGCCCTGAGGGCCTCCCCACCCCATCCCCCGTCCCGCCGCCCCACCCGGGCGGCCCGGCGCCCGCCCGCCGTCGGCGCCGGACGACCGCGCACAGTCACGCCCGGGGAGATTCCGACTCCCCGCTCCGGAGTCACCCCGGGCCCATCCACGACGGACACCACGACAGTGTCCAAGGAGTCCAAAGCCCAGTGAAGATCGCCATGGTCGCCGAACACGCCAATCCCCTCCCCGCCCACCGGGGCGAACCGGCCTGCCCCGCGAGCCTGCACGTGTGTGCCCTGTCCCGTCAGCTCGCCAAGCGCGGGCACCGGGTGACCGTCTACGTCCGCCGCAGCGACCCCGACCAGCCCGACGGCCGTACCCGGATGGCGCGCGGCGTCTCCGTCGCCTACCTCGACGCCGGGCCCGCCCGCCCGCTCTCCGAGGACGAGCACTCCGAGCACACCGGGGCCTTCGGCACCGCGCTCGCGGCCGTCCTGGACGAGGACGTCCCCGACGTCCTGCACGCCATCGGCTGGACCAGCGGCCTGGCCGCCCTACACGCCCAGGCGCACAGCGAGAAGGACCAGAGCGGCACCCCGATCGTCCAGACCTTCCACTCCCTCAACGCCAGCGAGCAGCGTTCCGGGCTGGCTCACCGGCCCGACCGCGCCCGTATGGAGACGATCCTCGCCGCGCGCGCCGACCACGTGCTGGTCAACTCGACCGACCAGCAGGGCGAGCTGGCCCGCCTGCGCGTGCCCCGGCACCACGTGAGCGTCGTCCCGTTCGGCGTCGACCCCGACCACTTCAGCGTCGAGGGAAGCGCCTCGGGCGAACCGTGGCAGGCTCGCCGTGAGGAGCGCGCGCGGCTGATCTCGGTGACCTCCCTGACCCGGGCCGGCGGTGCCGAGCGGCTCGTGGAGGCGATGGTCCGCCTGCCCGAGGCCGAGCTGGTGCTGGTCTCCACGGCCGAGGACCAGGAGGTGGCCCTGGACGAGAACGCCCGCGGGATCGAGCTGCTCGCCAAGGAGCTGGGGGTGGACGACCGCGTGCACCTCACCGGCCCCGTGGAGCGCAAGGAGCTGCCCCGCCTGCTGCGTTCGGCCGACGTGTACGTGTCGGCCGCGTCCTACGACCCCTATGGCGGTGCGGTCCTGGAGGCCATGTCCTGCGGGCTGCCCGTGGTGGCCACGGCCACCGGCGCCGTCCCCGGCGCGGTCCTGCACCGCACCAGCGGTGTCCTGATGCGGTTCGGCCGCCCCGACGAGGTCGCCCGCTCGGTGCGCGCCGTCCTCAACACCCCGACCATGAGCACGGCCTACGGGATCGCCGCCATGGACCGCGCCCGGTCGCGGTTCACCTGGCAGCGCATCGCGATCGAGACCGAGCTGGCCTACGAGCGCTCCCGCCCGCAGCTGGCGGCGCGGGACGAGATCCAGGAGGATGAGGCGGACCTCCTCCTGTCCGGTTCCCCCAACTGAACGGTCCGCTCACACCGATGACGTTCGAACACCAGGGCCTCCTGTTCCGCCGTGAGAGACGGTTCCACGACGTGGCGTTGGAGCGGCTGCGGTCCGCCGTTCGCGACGACGCCCACGTCGTGCTCGCCGTCACCGACCCCCTCCCGCTCCTGGACGGGCTGGACCGGCACGAGCGCGCCAGGGTGGACGTCGTCGGCAGGGACGACCTCTACGAGGCCCCTGGGCGCACTCTGGCCGCCCTGCACCGGCTGACCCTGCTGCACGGGCCGGGGCCGGTGAGCGTGGTGGCCGAACCGCCTCTGGCGCCGTTCGTCCACGGTCCGGCGATGGAGCTGCGCGAGTGGCACCGGTTGGAGTCGGTACTGGGCACCGCGCTGGCCCCGACACGCCTGCGCATGCTGTGCGTGCACGACGAGCGGCCGCTCGGCCCGGGGGTGCGCGCCGCCGTCCGGGCCACGCACCCGACGCTCGTGGACGAGGCCGGTCCGCGCCCCAACCCCGCCTACCTGGGGACCTCGGCGTTCGGACGGCGTCCCCTCTCACCCGAGCCCCTCCCGCTACGGGGGCCGGTGCACCGGCTGGAGATCGGTCAGTCGCTGCCCCGGCTGCGCGAAGAGCTCACGGCGCTGGCCGGTGCGGTCGGCCTGCCTCCGGCCCGGGTGGACAACATAGTCGTCGCGGTGAACGAACTCGCGGCGAACGTGCTCGAACACGGGGCGGGCAAGGGCAGTGTCCACCTGTGGCGGGCGCCGGACCGGTGGGTGTGCGACGTCTTCGACGAGCACGGCGACCTGCGCGACCCGCTCGCCGGGTACCGTCCGGCGGACACGCTCCGCTCGCGCGGCTACGGGCTGTGGATCACCCGGCAGACCTGCGACTACCTGGAGATCTGCGGAAGCGGTGAGGGATCGCTGACCCGGCTGCACTTCCTCGACGGCGCACGCGGAGCGGCGTCGGGCGAGGGCCGGGCCGAGCGCGGCAGGGAGGCCGGACTCACCCCCTGAGCGTCTCCACGGCGTTGTCGGTGCTCGCGTCGATGGGGATGACCTGGTCGATGCCCGCTATCACGAACAACCGGTTCACCTGCTGCTGGGGTTCGGTGACCACGAGCCCCAGGCCGAGGTCGCGGGCCTGGCGGAAGGCCGCGACGAGGACCCCGATGCACCGGGAGTCGCAGAACCCGACCTTGGCCAGGTCGACCACCACCCCGACGGGCAGCGGTGCGGACAGCACCTCGTCCAGGGCCTCCGCGAGCGCGGGCGAGGTGACCGCGTCCATCTCCCCGACGGGTGTCACGATGACGACGCCATCCTCGCGGCGGATCGAGACGTCTGACGTCACGCTCGGTTCTCCTTGTCGTTCGCATGCACCGTGGAGGGCTCGACGCTCCCCCGGGCGGACCGACCGCCACCGCGTACCGCGACGGCCCCGAACCCTCATCATGACGGCTCACTGTCACGCTCTGGACTCGGAGCGACTTCGACACGTCGGCGAACCGGGTGTCTCAGCGCCCTCCCGGCCTCGGGCGGCGCGACCTCTGCGGGCCGGTGTTCTCCGCGACCAGGTCGCGGGCGACGTCCACGACCTTCTTCCGGTTACGCTGCGCCACCTCCCGCAGGGCGGCGAAGGCGGTGTCGGCGTCGCAACCGCGGGCGTGCATGATGATGCCCTTGGCCTGGTCGATGACGGTGCGCGCGGACATCGCCCGGCGCATGTGCGCGGACTCCCGCGCGGCGTCCGCCTGACGGTCCGCGGTGTTCAGGGCCATGGCGGCGTGCTCGGCGAGCAGCGCGGTGAGCTGGGTGACGACCTCCTCGTCGAAGGCGTCGGCGCGGCCGGAGTGCACCCCGAACGTCAGGATGCGGTCCTCGTCGCCGTCGCCCTCCCCCGAGAGCTTGCTGGGCTGGGTGACGGAGGAGCGGTCGCCGCACTGGACCGCCATGCTCGTGTACCGGGGCCAACGGTTCTCCCGCAGCACGTCCGCGACCCGGACCTGGCGCATCTCCCGGACGGCCTCCACGGTGGGGCCCTGGTCGGTCGTGTACTGGTGTTCCAGGGCCTCGGAGAGGTCGGAGTGCGAGGCGCCGTAGTCGGCGACCACGTGCCGTAGCGAGCCGTCACGTCCCACGACCTCGCGCCAGACCACCACCAGCGCCGCCGAGCACCCGGGGACCCCCAGGGCGGCGGCCCGGCTCATCTGGTCCAGGGCCCGTTGCAGGCTGGTGTGCTCCTCCTGCCCCAACGCGGCGATGTCACGGGCGAGGTGTTCGATCCACACAGTCCGCACCTCCACCGACGATTCCCGGGTCCCCCACCAAAGGTAGCCTTCGGGGGAGCCCCGACCGGACGGACGGGGGTCGACGGCGCCGGGCCCGTCCGCTGCGGGTGCCGGCGGGACGCCCTCGAAGACGACCGGGAGACCGTGAGCGTGTCGGAGAACCTCGCCGAACTGCAACGCGAGATCGCTGCTCTGAGCGAACGCATCGTGGCCCTGCGCAACACGCACGCCATGTTCCCGGACGACGCCCAGGGCACGGCCGAGGCCGCCCTCGCCGAACTGGAGTACGCCGAACGGCTGCTGGGCTCCGCCGGGACCGAGCTGGCCCGGGCGCACAGTGGGCCGCCCGAGCCCCGAAGGCCCGCGGAGGACGGCGACCGCGTCCTGCTGCGCGCCGTGTTCAACGAGCTCAGCGTGCCCGTGGTCCTGCTCGACCACGAGGGTTACGTCCGCCGGATCAACGGCGCCGGAGCCACCCAGCTGGGCAGCGCGCCCGGGTACCTCACGGGCAAACCCTTCAGCCACTTCGTGGACCTGCGCAAACGGGCCGCCATGCAGTCGTGGCTGGCCGCCGTGCTGCGCGGGGACGGACCGGCGCACCTGGAGTCGCGGCTGGCCCTGCGCGGATGGGCGGAGGACGTGCACCTGACCCTCACCCGTCTGGAACTGCCCACCGAGGCGCAGCCGCTGGTGCTGGTGGCGATGTCCCCGCCGATGAGCGGCTCCGAGGAGGAGGGTCCGGCCCCGCTGGAGTCCGAGGTGGAGAACCAGGTGGTGGTGCTGGCCGCCCGGCGGCTGGACGTGCTCACGCGGATGACCCGGCTCCTGCTGCGCGGGACCACCCCGACCCGTGACCTGGCCCTGACCGACGCCGCCGACCTGCTGGCCGACTCGTACGCGGACTGGGTGGTCATCGACGTCTGCGACCTGCCCGAGGGACCCCGCGCGGCCCGCCGAGCGGCCGTGGTGGGCCCGGCCGACGCCCCGGAGGGCCAGCGGGAGGAGGTCGCCGCGCTCGTCCCCGGCGACTCGGACATCCCCGGCGAGGTCCTGGGCCGGGGACAGTCGCTGTTGTTCCCCCTGATCGAGGACGAGACCGTCCTGGGCCGCGCGGAGGGCGGCGCGCCGATCCTGGCCGCCCTGGGGGCGGGTTCGCTCCTGTCCGTGCCGCTCAGGGGCAGCCGGGGCGTACGGGGGGCCCTGACCCTCATCCGCCGCAGCAACCGGGCCAGTTTCCGGCTCGCCGACCTCGGCCTCATCGAGGAGATCGGCGAACACATCGGGCTGGCGCTGCCGCCGCGGCCCCAGTGACGCGGTTCCGGCCGCGTTCCGTGGCCGGAGCGGGCCCGGCGGTGCGGTCCCCCGCGCCCGGGCCGTGCGCGTCGGGGCGCCGCGCCGGGTCTCCCGGTCCCCGGCGCCCCTCCCTCGATCCCCGCTCTACTCGTCGGGCCCGTGCAACGTGTCAACCAGCGTGGACAGTCGCGAGGCGGAGCGGTCGACCCGGCGTACGGCGTCGACCAGCGGCTGGTCGATCTCCTGGTAGCGGTCGACGACGTGCTCGCGTAGGGCGGCGAGGTCGGTCTGCACCTGGCGGGAGCGCTGCGCGAGCTGTTCGGCCAGGACCTTGCCGGGCTCCCCGGTCTCCTGGTTGAGGACCCGTTGCAGCGACCGGGCCTGTTCGCGCATCTGCGCCTTGAGCTGGTGCAGTTCCACGAACACCTCGACCTTGGAGCGCAGCACCCACGGGTCGAACGGCTTGATGAGGAAGTCCACCGCACGCGACGAGTAGCCGCGGAAAACCTGGTGCCGGTCGACCTCCTGGGCGGTCAGGAAGATGATCGGCACGTCCTTGGTCTTCTCGCGCTGCTTGATGTGCGCGGCGGTCTCGTACCCGTCCATGCCGGGCATGATCACGTCGAGCAGGATGACCGCGAAGTCGGTTCCCAGAAGGTGCTTCAGCGCCTCCTCACCGGAGTTGGCCCTGACCAGCCTCTGGTCGAGGGAGGTGAGGGCCGCCTCCAAAGCGATGAGGTTCTCGTCCCGGTCGTCGACGAGAAGGATGTTGGCCTTCTGAGTCACTGCTGGCTACTCCGAGTCTTCGTTCGGGGTGCTACTGCTGCCAGTGTCCCCGTTCGCGTCGTGGTTATCCCTGGTGTCGCTGGTGTCCGTCGCGCCATTGTGCCCGGACGCGGAGGCGTCGGACGCACCGGCCCCGAGGTCGTCGCCCGCGGCGCCCGCCCTGGTCTCCTCCGGGCCCGCGGTGAGCCACCGGCGCATCACGTCCAGGAGGTGGTCCAGGTCGACCGGTTTGGTGACGTAGTCGGTGGCACCGGCCGCGAGGCTGCGCTCCCGGTCCCCCTGCATGGCCTTGGCCGTGAGGGAGATGATCGGCAGGTCCTCGAACTGCGGCATCTCGCGGATGCGCTGGGTGGTCTGGTTGCCGTCCAGCTCGGGCATCATCACGTCCATCAGGACGAGGGAGATGTCCTCGTTGGCCTCCAGCTTCTCGATACCGGTGTGACCGTTGTCAGCGTAGAGGACCTCCAGCCCCTGGGCCTCCAGGGCGCTGGTCAGGGCGAACACGTTGCGCACGTCGTCGTCGACGATCAGCACCCGCTGACCGGCCAGCACGGCGCGCCGTTCGGGGTCGGTCCGAGCCTCCACGGCCTCCTGGGCGTTCTCGGACGCCTCCGCCTCGGAGGGTTCGGGCGCCTTGAGCACCTGCACCATCGGCAGGGGTTCCTCGGTCGTCCCGGAGTCGGTCAGCGCCGCCACGACCGCGTCGAAGTCCTCGTCCGGGAGGTCGAGGTCGTCGTCGGACAGGTCGGTGAGCGAGTCGTACTCGATCCGGCTGGGCTCGAGGGCGGGCACCGGCTCCAGGGTGGTGATCTCGTCGGCGCTCTCCCCGGCGTCCTCGGGCAGGCGCACCGGGAGCAGCAGGGTGAAGGTCGAGCCCTGGTTGGCGACGCTCTGCACCCGGATCTCGCCGCCGAGCAGACGGGCGAAGTTCCGGCTGATGGACAGCCCCAGGCCCGTGCCTCCGAAGCGGCGGGAGGTACCGCCATCGCCCTGGTGGAAGGCCTCGAAGATCACCTGGAGCTTGTCCTCGGCGATCCCGATCCCGGTGTCGGCGACGGTGAACGCGATGACCTCCTCGTTCTCCACGAACATGTCGAGGTCGGTGTCCTCCAGGGCCCAGGCGGGCTCGATCAGCAGCCGCACCTCGCCCTGCGGCGTGAACTTCACCGCGTTGGAGAGCAGGTTGCGCAGGATCTGCTGGAGGCGCTGTTCGTCGGTCCACAGGGTGCCGGGGATGTCCGGTGAGACGTCCACGGCGAACGCCAGCCCCTGTTCGCCGGTGACCGGCCGGAACGTGGCCTCCACGTAGTCGACCAGCTGGGCGATGGACACCTCGCTGGGCTGCACCTCGGCGCGGCCGGCCTCCACCTTGGACAGGTCGAGGATCTCGTCGATGAGGAGCAGGAGGTCGCTGCCGGCCTTGTGGATGGTCTGCGCGAACTCCACCTGCTTCGCGGACAGGTTCTGTTCGGCGTTGTCGGCGAGCAGGCGGGCCAGGATCAGCAGGCTGTTCAGCGGTGTGCGCAGCTCGTGCGACATGTTGGCCAGGAACTCGGACTTGTACTTGGACGAGACCTGGAGCTGGTGGGCGCGCTCCTCCAGAGCGTTGCGCGAACGCTGGATCTGCTGGTTCTGGAGTTCGATCGCGCGGTTCTGGTTGGCCAGCTGGGTGGCCTTCTGCCGCAGCTCGGCGTTCTTACCGCGCAGTTCCTCCTGCTGGCGCTGGAGTTCGTTGGAGCGCTCGCGCAGCTGGCTGGTGAGCTGCTGGGACTGTTCGAGCAGGTGCTCGGTGCGGTTGTTGGCCAGGATGGTGTTGATGGTGGTGCCGAGCAGGGCCACCAGCTGGCGGAGGAAGTTCTTGTGGATCTCCCGGAACTCGTCGTAGGACGCGAACTCGATGACGCCGAGCGAACGCCCCTCCGTGACGATCGGGAGGATGTACAGGTGGCGCGGCTGCGCGCCGCCCAGGCCGGACTCGACCGTCACGTAGCCCGGCGGGATGTTCGAGACCTGCTGTTCGACCTGTTGGGAGAGGGCCTCCCCGGCCAGCCCCACACCCTTGCGGATGCGCTGGCGGCCCTCGGGCGGGTCGAAACCGAACCCGGCGTAGAGGCGGAAGACGCCCTCGTTGTCCTGGTCCTCGGGCAGGTAGCAGGCGCCGTGCTGAGCCTCGATCAGCGGCGTCACCTCGGTCATGATGAGGCGGGCCAGCTCGTTGAGGTCGCGGTGGCCCTGGATGTGGCCGGAGATGCGGGCCAGGTTCGACTTGAGCCAGTCGGCGTCGGCCTGGTCGGCGGTGGTCTCGCGCAGGTTGGACACCATCAGGTTGATGTTGTCCTTGAGCTGTTCCATCTCACCGCGGGTGTCGACCTGGATGTTGCGGGTCAGGTCGCCCTTGGCGACGGCGTTGGCGACCTCGGCGATCGCGCGCACTTGCGTGGTGAGGTTGCCCGCCAGACCGTTCACGCTGTCGGTGAGCTGCTTCCACGTGCCGGTGACGCCCTCGACCTTGGCCTGGCCGCCCAGCTGGCCCTGGCTGCCCACCTCGTGCGCGACCCGGGTGACCTCGGTGGCGAAGGCGGACAGCTGGTCGACCATCGTGTTCACCGTCGTCTTCACCTCCAGGATCTCGCCCTGGGCGTTGACGTCGATCTTCTTGGTGAGGTCACCGGCGGCGACGGCGGTCGTGACCTCGGAGATGTTGCGCACCTGCGTGGTGAGGTTGTGCGACATCGAGTTGACGTTCTCGGTGAGGTCGTTCCAGATGCCGGAGACGCCGCGCACGCTCGCGCGCCCGCCCAGCTTGCCTTCGGTGCCCACCTCACGGGCCACCCGCGTCACCTCGTCGGCGAACGCGGACAACTGGTTCACCATCACGTTGATGGTGTCCTTGAGCTCCAGCATCTCGCCCTTGGCGTTGACGGTGACCTTCTTGGTGAGGTCGCCCGCCGCCACCGCCCGCGTGACCATGGAGATCTGCCGCACCTGGTAGGTCAGGTTGTTGGCCATGGAGTTCACGTTGTCCGTGAGGTCCTTCCAGACCCCGGACACGTCGCGCACGTGCGCCTGCCCGGCCAGCTTGCCCTCGGTGCCCACCTCGCGGGCCACCCTGGTGACCTCGTCCGCGAAGGTCGACAGCTGGTCCACCATCTTGTTGATGGTGTCCTTCATGTCGAGCATCTCGCCCTGGGCGTCGACCGTGATCTTCTTGCTCAGGTCGCCCTTGGCGACCGCCGTCGTCACCTGCGAGATGTTGCGGACCTGGTAGGTGAGGCTGTTGGCCATCGAGTTGACGTTGTCGGTCAGGTCCTTCCAGATGCCCGACACGCCCTTGACGTTCGCGCGCCCGCCGAGCTTGCCCTCGGTACCGACCTCGCGGGCCACCCTGGTGACCTCGTCGGCCAGGGAGTCGAGCTGGTCGACCATGGTGTTCACGGTGTTCTTCAGCGCCAACATCTCGCCCTGGACGTCCACCTCCACCTTGCGGGTGAGGTCGCCCCGGGCCACCGCCGTCGTCACCTTGGAGATGTCGCGGACCTGGTTGGTCAGGTTGTCCGCCATGGAGTTCACGTTGTCCGTGAGGTTCTTCCAGATGCCCTGGACCCCGCGGACGTTGGCGCGGCCGCCCAGCTTGCCCTCCGTGCCCACCTCGCGGGCCACCCGCGTGACCTCGTCCGCGAACGTGGAGAGCTGGTCCACCATCGTGTTGAAGGTGTCCTTGAGCTCCAGCATCTCGCCCTGGACGTCGATGGTGATCTTCTTGCTGAGATCGCCCCGAGCGACGGCGGTGGTGACGGTGGAGATGTCGCGGACCTGGAGGGTGAGGCGGGACGCCATCTGGTTGACCGACTCGGTCACCTCGCGCCAGGCACCGGAGACACCCTCGACCCGGGCGCTGCCGCCGAGCTTGCCCTCGGTGCCCACCTCGCGGGCCACCCTGGTGACCTCCTCGGTGAAGCCGCTCATCTGGTCGGCCATCCGGTTCACGGTGTTGGCCAGGCGGAGGATGTCGCCCTTGAGCTCGCCCCTGCGGCCCTCCGTGGAGGCCCGGCGGTTGAGTTCGCCCTCGGCGACGGAGTCGAGGACCCGGGCGACGTCGGTGACGGGCTCGGCGACCTCGTCCAGGAGGACGTTGAGGGCCCGGGCGCTGTTGCCCCACGCGCCCCGTGCCGGGTGCACGTTGACCCGCTCGTTGAGCCGGCCCTCGTCGCGTACCACGTCGCCGACCCGCTGGAGTTCGGTGCTGAGCTGTTCGCTGTGGTCGACCACCTCGTTGAACACCGAGGAGATCTCACGGAGCTTGCCGCTGCCGCGCGACCGGAGCCGGACACTGAAGTCGCCGTCACGCATCCGGTACAGGGCACTCAGGATCTCGTCGAGCTGGTCGTCGGCCAGTTCCGTGACCGCCTCGGGCATGAACCCCTCCTCAATCCCGCACGTCTTCTCGGCCACCGGCCGCACACGGCCCACGGCGAACGGCCCCGCGCGAACCGGACGCACGGGACACGGGGGTACACGTGTCGCACGCGCACCCCTGGTGACATCCCGTCACGCTACCGTCGCGGAATACCACCCGAAAGAAGCGGATGTGTCGTCTTACACTATCTGGCCGGGCCCGGACGCACAGGAGTGTTGGCCAGGTTCCGCTTTCGCTCGTGGCTGACCGACCTCCGCCATGGAGGCCGCACGCCCTCCCCGGTCGGCGTTCCCGCGCGCGGAGTGTACGAGGACGGGGCCCGATATCGAGGTGGTTCGGGGTTCCCCGGGAGGACGGCACGCGTATCGTGGCAGTGTCCACCCCTCCCAGACCCGCGCCCAGTGACGAAGGACACCGACGGCTTGGCAGCACAAGACGCGTTGAAGGTCGCACGACGAGAGTTCCCCCCTGCTCCCGAGACCGCGGCGGCCGCCCGAGAGTTCGTGCACGACACCCTCCTCAGCTGGGGCGTGCCCGACCCCTTCGACGACATCATCCTGCTGGTGAGCGAGCTGGTCACCAACGCCGTCATCCACGCGGACTCGGCGTTGGAGGTCGCCGTGCGCCGCACGGAGGGCTCGACCGAGGTGATGGTCACCGACTCCGCGCCCGAGCGCGCCGTCCCGCAGGCCGGACCGCTCGCCGTGGACACCTCCCCCTCCACCGGAGACGAGCGCAGCGGAGGCCTGGGCCTGGCCCTGGCCTCGGCGATCGCCTCCAGCTGGGGCGTGAGCTACGGACGCAACGACAAGGCCGTGTGGTTCCGGATCGAGGACCGCCCCGGCGACCACCCCTCGTTGGAGTCCCCGCCGGTCCGCCGGGGCCCGTCGCGCCCGGTGCGCCCGCCGGCGTGGTCGGCCCTGGACTCCGCGCTGGGCTCCCGGCTGTCCCTGCCCCAGCTGCTGGAACGCACCGTGGAGTACGCGACCACCGCGCTGAGCGGCGACGCCGCCTACGTCGCGCTGGCCACCTCCGACGAGACCATGTGGGAGGTGCGCTCGGCCGTCGGCCTGACCGGCGGGGCTCCGTGGCGGCCGCTGCGGGTGCGCTCCGAGGAGATCTTCCCGTCGGCGGCGCCCGAGCCCGGCCCGGTGATCAACGACGACATGATGATCTCCCGCACCACCAGGGGCGCGCTGGCCAGGGCCGGGATGCGTTCGCTGGTGACGGCGCCGCTGATCGTCGACGGCCGGGTGACCGGTCTGCTCGGTGTGGCCTCCACCCGCGCCCGGCAGTTCGGACCGGCGGCGGCCAAACGCCTCCAGGAGGGCGCGGACCTGATCGCGCTGCCCGTGGAGCGGTCCCGTCTGGCCGAGGTCGAGCTGAGCCGCCGCGCCTCGCTGAGCTTCCTGGCCGAGGCCAGCGACCTGCTCGCGGGCACGCTCGACGAACGGATGACCGGCGCGCTCGCGGCGCAGCTGATCACCTCACGGCTGGGCCGGTGGTGCGCCATCCACACCATCAACGAGCTGGGCATCTCCAGGCTCACCCACGTGGTGCACGGAGACGAGAACCTCAACGACGTACTGCGGTCCCTGCTGACCGCGCTGCCCCCGCGCGAACAGCGCGAGCCGGGGCCGCTGTGGGCCCACCAGGACCTGGCCGCCGAGGGGCTGGACGAGCAGATGCCCGGCTCCATAGCGCGCGGCCCGGCGATCAGCATCCCGCTGGTGGCCCACGGACGCGCGCTGGGCCGGATGACCATCGGCAAGAACGAGTCGGACGACTTCACCCGCGAGGAGGCCGACGTCGCCGACGACCTCAGCCGCAGGGTGGCGTCGGCGATGGAGAACGCGCGGCTGCACGAGCGGCACACCTCGATGAGCACGGCGCTCCAGCGCAGTCTGCTGCCGCCCAAGGACAAGGAGCCGGTGATCCCCGGAGTGGACCACGCCGTCTACTACCGGCCCTCCGACGAGCGCAGCGAGGTGGGCGGGGACTTCTACGACGTGTTCTCGGCCAGCGGGCGCTGGTGCTTCGCCATCGGTGACGTGTGCGGCACCGGCCCCGAGGCCGCGGCCGTCACGGGTCTGGCCCGGCACACGCTGCGCGCCCTGGCCCGCGAGGGGTTCACCCCGGCGCACATCATGCAGCGGCTCAACCTGGCGATCCTGGACGAGAACACCTCGACCCGGTTCCTGACGATGCTGTACGGCGAGATGACCCCGGCCACCGACGAGGCGGGCGGGATGCGGGTGCGCATGGTCTCGGCCGGGCACCCGCTGCCGCTGCGCCTCAACCAGAAGGGCGAGGTGCAGCCGTTCGGCACGTCGCAGCCGCTGCTGGGCGCCTTCGAGGACGTGGGCTTCAGCACGGAGAGCGTGGACATCCGCCCGGGCGAGGTGGTGCTGGCGGTGACCGACGGCGTCACCGAGCGCCGCAGCGGCTCGGACATGCTCGGCGACGAGGGCCTGATGCGGATCTTCTCCGGCGCGGCCGGGCTCACCGCCCAGGCGGTGATCAGCCGGATCGACCGCGAACTGGAGGAGTACGCCCCCGGCGGCAACTCGGACGACACCGCGATGCTCGTCCTGCGCTTCCTGTAGCCGCTCCCGGGCCTTCGCGGGTGTCGCCCACCAGAGGTGCCCCGCTCAGAGCCAGCCCATGTCCTGGGCGGTGCGGATGGCGGCCATGCGGTTGTCGGCGCCGGTCTTGCCGATGGCGTTGGACAGGTAGTTGCGCACGGTGCCCTCGGACAGGTGCAGGCCCTTGGCGATGCGGGCCACCGTCGCGCCGTCCGCCGCCGCCCGCAACACCTCGGCCTCGCGGTCGGTGAGCGGGCTCTCCCCGCCGACCATCGCGGCGGCGGCCAGTTCGGTGTCGATGTAGCGCCCGCCCTCGTGGACCCGCCGGATGGCCCCGGCGAGCTGCTCCACCGGGGCGTCCTTCGCGAGGAAACCCCGGGCCCCCGAGGTCAGGGCGCGGCGCAGGTACCCGGGGCGTCCGAAACTCGTCAGGATCACCACCCCGCAGCCGGGGGCGCGCTCCTTCAACCGGCCCGCGGCCTCCAGCCCCGTGGCCCCGGGCATCTCGATGTCCAGGACGGCGACGTCGGCGGCGTGTTCCAGGACGGTGTCCACCACGAGGTCGCCCCGGCCGACCTCGGCGACGACCTCCAGGTCGTCCTCCAGGCCCAGGAGCGCGGCGATCGCTCCGCGCACCAGGTGTTCGTCGTCGGCGAGCACGAGCTTGATCACGGGTGGGGCCTTCCCTGTCGGACCGGGTCCTGGGAGCGGAGCGCGGTATCGTTACGGACATTGTGGTACACGGACCCCACTGCTCACGGGGTGCGCCGGTCGGGGCGGGGGCCGGGCGACGACTCGAAACCACGCTGTATCGGGCTCTCACCCTGTTCTAACCCACGCCCCCCAAGATGAGGCAAGTCAGTACATCGTCCCGTCAGTCGGAGGATGAGTTGCACCCGAACGACCCGAGTGAAAGCCCGGAGACCGGTGCTGGAGCGGAGCGCGGCGACGCCGAGCACGGTCCCACCGGGTCCGGTGCCGCCGACCAGCCCCGGACCGGTGAGGAGCGCCCCTTCGAGGACTCCCTCTTCGACGACGACCGAGCGCCCGGCCAGGAGGCTCCGGGCGCGCCCGCCGCGCCCGGCCCGTCCGCGCCCCGGTTCACGGCGCCCGAGGGGCCCGAGCCCGGCTGGGCGACCGGCCCCAACGACACGGACCGCGCCTCCTACGTCTTCCCCGGCCCGGACGGACAGCCCGGCCCCACCAGTCACCCCGAACCCGCCCCGGCGGACGCTCCGGCCGGCCACCACGGCGCGGGCCCCGCGGCTCCGGGAGCACCGTTCGGCGCACCCCGGGCACCGGGCCCCCAGGGACACCAGCCCCCCGGAGCACCGCACCAGGGTCCGCACACGGCGACGTTCATGGCGGGCGCGTACGGCGGCCCCCAGGCTCCGGGCGGCTTCGGCCCCGGACAGCCCCACGGCCCCCAGCAGACGGGTCCCTTCGGACCCCCTCCCCACTTCGGCCCGGGCCACCCCGGCCAGCCGCAGGAGCAGCGCCGGCGCGG
Organism: Nocardiopsis sp. NPDC007018; assembly: GCF_040635075.1. Classification (NCBI taxonomy): domain Bacteria; kingdom Bacillati; phylum Actinomycetota; class Actinomycetes; order Streptosporangiales; family Nocardiopsidaceae; genus Nocardiopsis; species Nocardiopsis sp. NPDC007018. Next base: position 129,608 of record NZ_JBEYHA010000010.1, on the reverse strand, counting down.
CACCGGCCGGATCGTGGCGGTGGCCGCGGTGACCGCCCTGGTCACCAGCCTGATCGTGGGCCCGACCGCCGCCCTGGGCACCGCCTACCTCATGCCCGGCGGGTCACCCATCAGCTCGCTCACCGGCGAGCAGGGCACGACCGCGACCGAGGGCGCCGTGGGCGAGGTCGCCGACCAGGTACTGCCGAGCGTGGTCTCCATCCAGACCAGCGCGGGCGGCGGCAGCGGCGTGATCATCTCCTCCGACGGCCAGGTCCTGACCAACGCGCACGTGGTGGAGGCGGCCGGTGACGGCCCCCTGCTGGTGCGGTTCAACGACGGCAGCACGGCGGAGGCCGAGCTGCTGGGGGCCGACCCGGTCTCCGACATCGCGGTGCTCCAGGCCAAGGACCGCACCGACCTCACCCCGGCGACGCTCGGCGACTCCGACCAGGTCGGCGTCGGCGGCGACGTGGTGGCGATCGGTTCGCCGCTCGGCCTGTCCGGCACGGTGACCACGGGCGTGGTCAGCGCGCTCAACCGCCCGGTGAACACCGGCGCCACCGAGAGCGGCAACAGTCAGACGGCGACGGTGATCAACGCGATCCAGACCGACGCCGCGATCAACCCCGGCAACTCCGGCGGCCCGCTGGTGAACATGGCCGGCGAGGTGATCGGCATCAACACCGCCATCGCCGGGCTGTCCCAGGAGAGCGGGTCGGTGGGCCTGGGGTTCGCGATCCCCATCAACCAGGTCCGGCCGATCACCGAGCAGCTGATCGAGACCGGCAGCGCGAGCTACCCGGCCATCCAGGCCACCATCGCGCCCAGCCGGGTCGGTGGCGCACAGATCATGGAGCTGACCAAGGACGGGGCCGCCGAGAAGGCGGGGCTGGAGGTCGACGACGTGATCGTCGCGGTGGACGGCGACGAGGTGTCCTCGCCGGACCAGCTGATCGCCCGTATCCGCGCCCTCCGGCCCGGCGACGAGGTCACCCTGGGCGTGTTGCCGGGGGGCAGCGGCTCCGAGCGGGAGGTGACGGTGACGCTGGGCGAGCAGGGGGCCGCGTCGGCGCAGGAGGAGACCCCGGAGATCGAGGAGGACTGACGGGGGCGTCTTCCTTCCCTTTCTCCGATCCCCGGACGGGGGCGGACCGGTCACGGGGGCCGGTCCGCCCCCGTCCGCTGTCCGGGGGCGGTTCGGAGCGCGCGGCGGGGGTTCGCGGCGGGGGTTCGCGGCGGGGGTTCGCGGCGGGGGTTCGCGGCGGGGCCTCTTCGGACGCGCCCGTGGTGACGTGCCCCGTCTTGGTGGTCACTGAGGGTATTCTGCCCTGCGCCGTGTGCTACGTCGCCGGTCGCCTCGGCGTCACCGGAAGGTCGGCGACGGTCCATACCGGTGGACCACACTCGTGGTACACCGCACCGGACCAGAGCACGGCCCAGCCGCTCGACGCCTCCAGGAGAACCGGTATGTCCACGTCCTTCGCACCGCACTCCCCCACCGCCCCCCGTGCTCCGGAGAGGGGTCGCGGGGGCCGTCGCGTCCGGGTGCTGATCGGCACCGACACCTACCCTCCCGACGTGAACGGCGCCGCCTACTTCACCGCGCGACTGGCTCACGGGCTCGCCGAACGCGGCGCCGACGTGCATGTGCTCGGCCCCTCCCCCACCGGCCGCCCCTACGTGAGCGAACAGGACGGCGTGGTGGAGCACCGGTTGCGCTCCATGCCGTCGCTGGCCCACGAGAGCGTGCGGCTGGCGCTGCCGCCCGGGGTGCGCGGGCACCTGAACCAGCTCCTGGGGCGCCTGCGCCCGGACACCGTGCACATCCAGAACCACTTCCTGGTCGGCCGGATGCTCGCCCGCGCCGCGCGCGTCCACGGTGTCCCGGTGGTGGCCACCAACCACTTCATGCCCGAGAACCTCTTCGACCCCCTGCGGGTCCCCGGGCCGCTGCGCCCCTACGCGGCCCGCCTGGCCTGGTGGGATCTGGGCCGCGTGCTGGCCGGGGCCGAGCACGTGACCACCCCGACCCCGGCCGCCGCGGGGCTCCTCACCGACCAGGGGTTCGCCCGGCCGGTGGAGCCGGTCTCCTGCGGCATCGACCTGGTCCGCTTCCAGCCGCTGCCCGCCGACGCCCCCGCGGCCGACCGGAGGCGCCTGCGGGAGCGGCTCGGCGTCCCCGACCGCCGGACGATGCTGTTCGTGGGCCGCCTGGACGAGGAGAAGAACGCCGACGAGCTGGTGCGGGCGGTGACGCTCCTGCCCGACACGCAGCTGGTGCTGGCTGGGCACGGCGCGCAGCGGACCCGGTTGGAGGAACTGGCCCGCGCGGAGGGGGTGGCCGACCGGGTGGTCTTCCTCGGGTTCGTCTCCCATGAGGACCTGCCCGACGTGTTCCGGTGCGCGGACGTGTTCACCATCGCGGGCACCGCGGAACTCCAGAGCATCGCGACCCTGGAGGCCATGGCCAGCGGACTGCCCGTGGTGGCCGCCGACGCGATGGCCCTGCCGCACCTGGTGGAGGAGGGGCGCAACGGCTACCTGTACCGGCCCGGTCGGCCCGGGGAGCTGGCGGAGCGGCTGCGCCTGGTGGTGGAGGACGAGGGAACGCGGCGGCGGATGGGGGCGCACAGCAGGCTGATGGCGTCCCGGCACCGTCTGGAGGACTCGTTGGAACGCTTCGAGCGCATCTACGAGGAAGCGGTGGCGGGCACCGGCCCGAGGTAGGGCGCGGGGACGCCCCGAAACGTCGGAACCGCCTGCTTCGATGGCGGTGACCGGCGGGATCGAGAGGGCGTCATGGGCACCTGCGGTAGTGGGAACTTCGAGAGCGACACGGCGGCCGACCGCCTGGCGGGGGTGGTCGACCGGCTCGTCGGCGAGGTCGCCTCGGCGATGTCCGGCGACCCGGTCGCACTGGAGGCCGACGAGTACTGGGGCACGGCGCTGCCGTGCCACCTGGAGTTGTTGTACGTGCTGGCCCGGGAGGGCTACTCGGGCGGGCGCCTGCCCTCCCGCGAGGTGGTGCTGGGGTGACGCCGGGACTTCATGGCGGCGTGGGAGCGGAGCATCGACGGACTGGAGCCCGCACCGGAGTTCAGGGAGGAGCGCCGGGCCGTGCTGCACCTGACCTTCGACCGGCTCGCCGAGGCCACCGCCCCGGGTCCCGGGGGTCCCGGGGGTCCCGGGGACGTCGTCTAGGGCGGGGCGCGGGAGGACACCGGGCGCGAACGCGGCGCGAACCGGGCGCAGGGCCTCCGGCTCTCCGGCAACCCGGCTCTCCTGTTTTTCGGCAGTCCGGGAGTCCGGCAGTTCGGCTCTCCGGGAGTCCGGTGTGGCGCTCACGCTGTGGTGCGCGGTGACGCTCGGCGAGCCCGCAGGTGCCGTGCGGCGGGGCCGGGGCCGTCCATCCCCGGCACCCCGTCACCCCCCGCGACCCCGGGCACCCCTCATGCCCCTACCGCCCCTAGGGTCCCTGGGGTCCCTGGGGTCCGAACTGGCCCGGTCGCCCCGGTGACACGTCCCCCGGAGGTCGGTACGTCGGCAGCCAGAGGCCGATCACCAGCCCGCCGCCCTCGCGGTTGCGGGCGAACACTCCGCCGCCGTGCGTGTGCGCGATCTCCTGCACCATGGCCAGCCCCAGCCCCGAACCAGGCAGGCCGCGCGCGACCGTGGCCCGGTAGAAGCGCTCGAACAGGTGCCCGATCTCGGCCGGGTCCACACCCGGCCCCCGGTCCATGACCTCCACCGCGCCCTGACGGACCCGGATGACGATCGGGCTGTTCCCCTCGGGATCGAACTTGGCGGAGTTCTCCACCGGGTTGGCCAGGGCCCTCTCCAGTGAGCCAGGGCGCCCCCAGACCACGCTGTCGTCGGCGTCCACCAGGATCTCCCGGCCGGTGCGGCGGCGGCTGCGCGCCGCCACCCGCTCGGCGACGTCGGCGAGCGCGACCGGGCTCGGGGACTCGTCCTCGTGGTTGCCGGTGGCCAGGCCGACCAGCTCGTTCACCAGGCCGGTGAGTTCCCGGGTCTCCCCCTGGAGGTCGTCGATGAGCCGCTGGCGGGCCTCCGGGCTGAGCCGGTCCACCCTGCCCAGCACCTGGACGTTGGTGTGCAGGCTGGTGAGCGGGGTCCGCAGCTCGTGCGCGGCGTCCTGGACCAGTCGGCGCTGTTCGTCCTTGGAGCGGGCCAGGCGGGCCAGCATGGCGTTGAACGCGCTGCTGAGCCGCCCCACCTCGTCGTGGCCCGGCTCGTCCGGGCCGCCGACGGACCCCGCCTCGACGGTCGGGTCGGCGACCCCGACGCGGTTCGGTGTGACCGGGTCCAGTCGGCCGGTGGAGCTCACGTACTCGGCGGCGTCGGTGAGCCGGACCAGGCGTCCGGTGATGCGATGACCCACCAGCCAGCCCACGGACGCCGCGCACAGGGCGACCAGCAGCCCCACCCAGAGGATCTGGAAGGCCAACCGGCCGATCATCTGTTCCACCGGCGACAGCCGTTGCAGGAGCTGGATCGCTCCGCGCCCCTCCCCCAGGGACACGGTGCCCACCCGGTACTCCTGTTCCTGGACCTGGGTCTCCCGAGTGTCGACGAGTCCGGCCTCGGCCGCCCGCGCCACCTCCAGGTCGGCGGGGCTGGGTTGGAAGGACGACAGTTCGTGCCGGTTCGCGAGCAGCTGCGCCCAGGTGCCGTCGGGGGTGAGGATCTGCGCGTCCAGGCTGCCCGGGGCCAGGAACGTGAAGGTGTTGCCGTCGGGGGCGCCCTGGTTGTTCTCGGCGGAGATCTCCAGCTGCCGGGACAGGTTCTGCACGGCCTCGTCGAACTCGCTCTCGGCGTCGGCCCGGATGAGCGCGGCCGCCGTGCTGTAGGCCAGGGTGCCGACGAGTGCGATGGTGACCGCCGCGACCAGGGCGAAGAGCACCGCGAAGCGGGTGCCGAGCCGCCACTCGCCCGGGTGCAGGACCACGCTCGCGCGCGGACCGGCGCCGGGTGTCCCGGTCGCGTCGCCCGTGCCGCTCGAACCGGTCGTGTCGGTGGGGGCCGGGCCCGTCCCGGTGACGGGCGGCCGCTCGGACGCGGGGTCGGTCATCGGGCTCACCCCTGGGGACGCAGCGTGTACCCGACGCCCCGGACGGTCTGGATCAACGGAGGCCCGCCGTCCTCCAGCTTGCGGCGCAGGTAGCTGATGTAGACCGCGAGGTTCTTGGACTCCGGGCCGAAGTCGTAGCCCCAGATGCGGTCGTAGATGGTGGCGTGGTCCAACACGATGCCGGTGTTGCGCATGAGGAGTTCGAGGAGGTCGAACTCGGTCTTGGAGAGCTCGATCTCGCGTTCGCCCCGCCAGACCCGGCGGGCCCGGGCGTCCAGCCGTAGTTCGCCCGCCCGCAGCGGGGCGTCGCCGTCGACCTCCTCGGGGACGGGGGCGGCCCGGCGCAGCAGCGCGCGCAGCCGCGCCAGGAGCTCGTCGAGCTCGAAGGGCTTGGCCAGGTAGTCGTCGGCCCCGGCGTCCAGCCCGGCCACCCGTTCGGGGGTCTCCACCCGTGCGGTCAGCATGAGGATGGGGGTCCGGTCGTGCTCGGCCCGGAGGACTCGGGCCACGCCGAGCCCGTCCACCCCGGGCATCATCACGTCGAGGACGAGCAGGTCCACGGGGTCGGAGTGGACGGCGGCCAGGGCCTGGACGCCGTCCGCCACCGTCCGCACCGTGTACCCCTCCAGCTGGAGGGCGCGTTCCAGGGACTCCCGGATGGCCCGGTCGTCGTCGGCGATCAGGACGGTGGCGGTGCTTTCCATGGGCACATGCTCTCCCACCTTGGTGAGAGGGCGGTAAGAGGCGGGCCGGAGCGGTACGAGACGGCGGGCCGAGCGGGCCGGGATCAGGCCCCGGGGTCGAACGAACGGGTGCGGGAGAGCCCGGCCGCCCGGCCCTTGCCCGCCACGACCAGCGCCATCTTGCGCGAGGCCTCGTCGAGCATCTCCTCACCCAGCATCACGGCTCCGCGCCGGTCCACGGTGGTGGCGTGCGCGTAGGCGTCCAGGATCAGCTCGGCGTGGTCGTAGTCCTCCTGGGAGGGCGCGAACGCCTCGTTGACCGCCTCCACCTGGAGCGGGTGCAGCACCCACTTGCCGTCGAACCCGAGGGCGGCGGTGCGCCCGGCCGCGCGGCGCAGGGCGTCGACGTCGCGGATCTGGAGGTAGGGCCCGTCGATGGCCTGGAGCCCGTGGGCGCGGGCGGCGACGAGGATGCGCATGAGGACGTGGTGGTAGGCGTCGCCGGTGTCGTAGCCGGGCGGCTGCTCGCCCACGACCAGGCTCTTCATGTTGACCGAGGCCATGAAGTCGGCGGGTCCGTAGACCAGCGTCTCCAGCCGGGGCGAGGCGGCGGCGATGCGGTCCACCTCGACCAGGCCCCGGGCGTCCTCGATCTGGGCCTCGATGCCGATACGGCCGACCGGCAGGCCGCTGGCGCGTTCGATCTGGGTGAGGAGGGTGTCCAGCCAGTGGACGTCGCGGGCGGCGGTGACCTTGGGCAGCACGAGGGTGTCGAGGTGGGCTCCGGCGCCCTCGACCACGGCGATGACGTCGCGGTAGGCCCACTCGGTGGCGACGTCGTTGACGCGCACCGACCGGACGCGCCCCCGCCAGCCGCCGTCGTTGAGCGCCCGGACCACGGTGGCGCGGGCGTCCTCCTTCTCCGAGGGGGCGACGGCGTCCTCCAGGTCGAGGAAGAAGGCGTCGGTGTCCAATCCCCGGGCCTTCTCCACGAACCGGGGGTTGGACCCCGGAACCGCGAGTACCGACCGCCGTGACCTGAGCTCGCCCATCGTCGCCCGCTCCCCTGTCGTTTCGTGTGTGCGCTGGTGTGTGCCGGTGCGCGCGCCGGTGAGCGCCGCGCGGATCATCATCGCACCGTGCCGGGCGCCGCACGAGGCGCGCCCCCGTGCGCTGCGTAGAGTGTGAGCCGACGCGGGGGCCGCGCCGCCGCACGGGGACACGCAGGGAACACACGGGGAGTACACATGTCCGCCACGCTTCGCCCGACCAGCGCCCACTGGGGCAGTTACCAGGTCGAGGTCGACGACGGCCGGGTGGTCGGTGTCCGCGCGAACCCGGACGACCCGGCGGCCTCGCCGGTTATGGGGAACACCCCGGGCGCCCAGCACCACCGCTCCCGGGTGGCCCGGCCGACGGTGCGCCGTCGGTGGCTGGAGCACGGACCGGGCCCCGACCCGCGCCGCGGTGACCCCGGGGACGCGTACGTGGAGGTGGAGTGGTCCACCGTGCTGGACCTGCTCGCCGGTGAGCTGGACCGGGTGCGCACCGAGCACGGCAACGAGGCGATCTACGGCGGCTCCTACGGTTGGGGCAGCGCGGGCCGCGTCCACCACGCGCAGAGCCAGCTGCACCGGTTCCTCAACACCCTTGGCGGGTACACGCGGTCCGTGAACACCTACAGCCACGCGGCCCTGGAGGTGCTGTTCCCGCACCTGATCGGGGTGCGGGACGCGAACCGGCTGTTCAGCCGGGTGCCGTCCTGGGAGCACATCCGTGAGCACACCGAGCTGCTGGTGAGCTTCGGCGGGCTGCGGGTGTCCAACACGTGGACGACCTCGGGCGGGCGCGCGGCCCAGACCTCGGGGCCGGCGATGCGCGCGGCCTCGGACGCCGGGGTGGAGTTCGTGTCGGTGTCGCCGTTGCGCGACGACACCGACCCGGGGGTGAAGTCCGTGTGGGTCTCGCTCCGTCCGGGGACCGACACCGCCGTGATGCTGGCGCTCGTGCACGTGCTGTTCGCCGAGGGGCTGGCCGACACCGCCTTCCTGGACCGCTACACCGTGGGCGCCGACCGGTTGCGCGCGTACGTGAACGGCGAACGCGACGAGCGCGGGAACCCGGGCGGAGTGGAGCGCTCCCCCGAGTGGGCGGAGCGGGTGAGCGGGGTGCCCGCCGCCGACCTGCGCGCGCTGGCGCGGCGCATGGCGGACAAGCGCACCCTGGTGAACGTGGGCTGGTCGCTCCAGCGGGCCCGGTACGGCGAGCAGCCGCTGTGGGCGGGGCTGGCGCTGGCGTGTGTGCTGGGGCAGGTGGGGTTGCCGGGAGCCGGGTTCGCCTCGGGGTACGGGTCCATGGGCAACTACGGCGGCGGGGCCACGCCGCTCGGGCTTCCGCGTATGCCGCAAGGGAACAACGCCGTGCGTTCCTCGATCCCGGTGGCGCAGGTCAGCGACATGCTGCTGCGACCCGGGCAGGCCTACGACTTCAACGGCGAGCGCCGCGTCTTCCCGGACATCAGACTCGTGTACTGGGCGGGCGGCAACCCCTTCCACCACCACCAGGACCTGGCCCGGCTGACCACCGCCTTCGGCCGCCCGGACACGGTGGTGGTGCACGAGACGCACTGGACGGCGACCGCGCGCCACGCCGACATCGTGATCCCCGCGACCACCGTGCTGGAGCGCGACGACCTCGCCGCGAGCCAGGGCGACCTGGCGGTACGGGCGATGCCGCGCGTGGTCGAGCCGCACGGGCAGGCGCGCGACGAGTACGACACCTACGCGGACCTGGCCGAGCGCCTGGGTGTGCGGGAGGAGTTCACCGAGGGGCGGACCAGCGGCGAGTGGGCGCGGACGGTCTACGAGCGGTGGCGGGCGCTGCTGGCCCGCCGGGACCTCACCGTCCCGGACTTCGACGGGTTCTGGAAGCGGGGGCGGATCGACATGCCCGCCCGGGTCGAGGACGAGACCCACCTGGGCGAGTTCCGGCGGGACCCCGACGGCCACGCCCTGCGGACTCCGAGCGGTCGGATCGAGTTGTACTCGGAGACCATCGCGTCGTTCGGCTACGAGGACTGCCCCGGGCACCCGGTGTGGCTGCCCGGCCCGGTGGTGACCGGGGCCGACGACCCGGAGCGGCCACTGGTGCTGGTCGCCAACCAGCCCAACACCCGGCTGCACAGCCAGCAGGACATGGGCGGGTACAGCGCCTCCCGGAAGGTCGGCGGCCGCGACCCGCTGCGCATGCACCCCGACGACGCCGACCGGGCCGGGGTCGTCGACGGCGACGTGGTGCGGGTGTCGAGCGCCCGGGGATCGTGCCTGGCCGGACTCGTGGTGAGCGACGCCCTCAGACCGGGGGTGGTCCAGTTGTCCACGGGCGCCTGGTACGACCCGTCCGGTACCGGCGTGACCTGTGCGCACGGTAACCCGAACGCGCTCACGGAGGACGTGGGCACCTCGTCGCTGTCCCAGGGGTGCACGGGCCAGTTGACGCGGGTGCGGGTGGAGCCGTACGCGGGCGCCCCGCCCCGGGTCCGCGCCTTCGATCCCCCCGTGGGCGTGGAACCGTACGAGGGCTGACCCGGGCCCCGGTGGCCCGGAACATGGACGGGATTCCGACCGGTCGCTACAATGACCACCATGGAGACCATTCCGATTACCGAGGCCAAGGCCAAGATCGCCGAACTCGCGGAACGCGCCCAGCGCGAGCACGCCGATTACACGTTCACCAAGAACGGGCGTCCCGCGGTCGTCATGATGTCCGTGGCCCAGTACGAGTCGCTGATGGAGACGTTGAGCATCCTGTCCGACCCCGAAGCCAGGGCCGACCTGGCCGAATCGTCCGGCTCCGAGGGGTTCACCACCGAAGAGGACATGGACATGCTCATGAACCAGCGGCTGAACCGGGGCTCGGCCGCGTGAGGGTCGTCTACAAGGGGCCGGCCAAGCGCGCGCTGACCGAGGAACTGCCCGAGACGGTCGCCGCCGCGGCCTACGAGTTCATCACCGGACCGCTCAGTGCCGAACCCTGGCGGGTGGGCAAGCCCTTGGAGGAGCCCTTCGCCGGACTCCACTCGGCGCGGCGCGGGACCTACCGGATCATCTACCGCATCGACCCCGGCAAGGACGTGGTCGAGATCCATTCCATTCGCCACCGCCGGGACGCGTACCACTCCTGAGACGCGCCGCGCCGCCGCGACGACGCGCCGCGCTCAGCGGCGGATCAGGTGGTTCACCCGGGCGGGCAGGAGCATTCCGGCCAGCCCCAGGAACGCGTACCCGACCTGTCCGGGGGCGAGCATCCCCAGGATCGCTCCGGTGTTGGACGTGGGGGCGCGCAGGAACTCCCCCATGCGTGGGTGCGCGTGGGGCACCGCGTTGCCCATGGTGAGCAGCGACAGCACGGCCAGGCCCGTGAGGGCGGTCCACACCAGCGTGGCGGTGTCGGCGCCGCTGAGCCAGCCCAGGAACAGCTCCAGGGAACGGACCGCGTATCCGGGGGTTCCCTCGGCCGTGACACCGGCCACGACACCGGGCACCGGCCCGGCACCGAGCAGCAGCAGCGCCGCGGCGGACACCACGATGCCGGTGGTCCCGGCCAGGCCGATGCGGCGGGCCAGCTCGCGGGCGTGGCCGTCCAGTTCCCGCTCCGAGGGGTAGCGGCGCCAGTCCCTGCCCCGGGAACGGGCCTCGCCCATGGCGTTCGCACGGCGCCAGCGCAGGAAACGCCACGTGTCGGCCAGCGCCCCCGGCCCCCGCTTGGCGGCCATGGTGGCGGTGGCGAGCTCGTGGGCGACGGTGGTGACCGTGACGACCAGGGTGACCGGGAGGTTCACCCAGGACAGCGCGATCCGGCGGAAGAGCGGGGCGATGTCGGCCGGGATACGCACCCGCAACGCCACCGACCGGCCGTTCGCCCAGCGCCGGAGCCCCGGGAAGGGGGTCCGGCCGGGCAGCGCGGGCGTGGTCTCGGCCGCCGTCGCGATCACCCGGTAGTCCATGGCCACCGCGAACAGCAGGGCGGTCAGCAGCAGCCACGGGGTGAGCGCCCCGGCGCCGAACAGGGTGTGCACGAAGGTGGAGACCGTGTCGAGCCGGGCCCCCGCGGCCCGGGCGTTGACGTTCAGGTGGTCCAGGAACACCAGAGCGGCCGCCAGGAGCGGCAGCAGCCACAGCCAGCCGCCGTACCTGCGGCCGACGACCGCCAACCCGAGGGTCGCGCCGATCAGCCCGGTGGCGACGGCGTGCCCGGAGTACGGTTCGGGGGCGAGGCCGCTCACCAGCCCGGTCACGGGGTCCGCCAGCGGGGCGGAGATCCCGACGAGCAGGCGCTCGGCCAGCTGGAACCCGGCCCCCGAGGCGGCGGCGATGAGGAGGAAGTCCACGGCGGACAGTCGGCGCGCCCGGCGGCGGGCCAGCGCCAGCAGGAGGAGCAGCGGGAGGAGCTTGCCCGCCTCCTCCACGGTGACCGCCACGTAGGTCTGGCTGAGGACGTCGTCGGTGCCCCAGCCGAGCGCCTCGCTGACCGCCCCGGACAGCAGGGCCAGCGGCCAGAACGTCAGGGCGCCGAGGGCGCAGGTCCGTAGGAGCGTGGCGAACGAGACGGTGCGCGAACGGGCCAGCAGCGCCAGCTGGAACAGCAGCAGGTAGGTGAGGAACAGGGCGGGCGGAGCCGCTCCCAGCGCGGGGACGGCCAGGGGCGCCAGCAGGAGGACGCCGAGCACGAGCCACCCCCAGGCGCCGCGCAGTCCGCGCAGGAAGCGGACCACCCCCGGTCTGCGCTCACGCGCCCGCTCGGCTCTTCGCGCGAGGCGTTCGGCGAGGTCGGGCCCGGGGCCCCGTGGGGCGCGCGCGTGCCGGGCACCGGGTGCGACGCAGTCGTAGTGCTGTGCGGCCCGCAGCAGTTCCGGCCGGTTGCCCTCCTGGGCCCGGGTCGCGAAGTTGGCGCGGGCACCGGGGATGTCGGGGCCGACGATCTCGCGCACGAAGTCGACCGGGCCGGAGGCGACGGTGAGTTCGCTGGCGGAGACCAGGACGGCGGCGGAGAAGTCCTCGACGCACACGAGGAAGTCGGTGGGGGTGGGCCCCCACCCCCGGATGAGGTCGATGAGGGTGTCGGTGTCGAGGGGGACCTCGGTGACCGGGTCGTAGGAGTACTCCGCCCGGGTGCGGCAGACCAGGAGCCGGTCGACGCCCAGGGCCCGGCCCGCCTCGACGACGCCCCGGATGAGGTTGCGGTCGCGCGGCACCACGAAGGGCGTGGTGACCTTGCCGCGTGCCCGAATCCAGGGGGTGGCGAACTCGGTGGGGCCCGCACAGACGCGCAGCACGAGGTCGCGCGCGAGCATCGCCTGTTCTTCCATGGACTTCCTCGTGCCGGGGGGGCGGGGGTGCGGTGCCGTACGCGTCCGGGAGGGAGGCGCGGCCCGGCACGAGCATAACGGCGGGGGCGTCGCGCCGGACAAACGCGTTCGCGGCAGTCGTCCCGACCAGGGCGGGGGGTGGGGCGCGGCCGCGCGCGGGACGAAAGAGAGGGCCTGCGGGTGGGGCGCAGCCGGGGCCGACCGGGCGGGCCCGCACCCTGGAGGAGCTGGTGGAGGTGGCCACCCGCGTCTACCGGACCGACCTGGAACGCGGCTACATCGCCGAGTTCTCCGAACTGGTCGCAGCGGCGGTCACCAAGCCCGAACTGCGCGCCGAGATCAACCAGCGCTCCCAGCCCTGGATCGACTTCGTCGCCGGGGAGTGGGAACGTGTGCTCGGGGGCTCGCCCCTGGGGCGGCTCCTGCCCGCCCGCGAGGTCGCCCACGCGGCGATCACCTTCTACCTGGGGGTCAACCTCTTCTCCGTGCTGGACGAGGACCGCAGCCGGACCGAGGGCGTCTTCGAGCTCGCCGGGACGCTCGCGCCGCGCGCCAGGCTGCTCACCCTGCGCCTGCCGCGCCGGGGGGCCGCCCCCGGGGAGGACGGCCGAACCCCGCCGCACACCGCCTGAGAAGGAGAGCACCGTGAACGTGGACAACGTGGAGATCGCCGAGGGCGTCGTCTTCCCCGACACCGGCGACGGCGAGCGCTGGGTCGCCGGGGCCGTGGTCGTCGACGACCGGGGACGCGCGTTCGCCCAGCGCAGGTCGGCCACCCGCAAGGTGTTCCCGAACTGCTGGGACATCGTCGGCGGCCACGTGGAGGAGGGCGAGACCATGCTCCAGGCGCTGGCCCGCGAGGTCCACGAGGAGACCGGCTGGACCCTCACCGCCGTGGTCGCCGAGCTGTACCGGCTGGACTGGGACCCGGGTGACGGCTCCACCCGCCGCGAGGTGGACTACCTGGTCCGCGTGGACGGCGACCTGTCCGCCCCCGTCCTGGAGGCCGACAAGCACACCGAGTCCATGTGGGTCGACGACTCGCGGCTGCACCTGCTGTGCGACTCCCGCGACCCCGGCGACTACTTCATCACCGACATCGTGCGGCTCGGCTTGGAGGCGGCGCGCGCCCGGACCTGAGGGGTGTGGAACGGCGACGCGGACCGTCATCGCGCGGTCTCCCCCTGCGGCCCGGGCACCCCGGGCGGGCCCGGGGTGGGTCCCGGCTCAGCGCGACGCGCCCAGCACCTCGGCGACCGCCAGGGGCAGGGCGTCCAGCAGGTCGGAGGCGCTGATCGGCGCCCCGCCCCGGGCCAGCCTCGCCGCCCGCCCGTGCAGGTAGGCGGCGCACATCGCGGCGTCCGGCGCGGTGAGCCCCGAGGCCAACAGGGCCCCGGCCACGCCCGACAGCACGTCGCCCGAACCCGCGGTGGCCAGCAAGGGGGTTCCCGTGGGGTTGACCACCGTCCGCTCTCCGGGGTGGGCGATCACCGTCGTCGACCCCTTGAGCAGGACCGTCGACCGGTACAGCCGCGCGGCCCGGGTGGCCTGCTCCAGTCGGTGCGCCTCGATGTCGGCGCGGTCGGTGTCCGGCAGCAGTCGGGACAGCTCGCCCGCGTGCGGGGTGAGCAACGTGTGCGCGTCGCGGCGGTGCAGGAGTTCGGCGAGCGGCACGCTGCTCGCCACCAGGGTGAGGGCGTCGGCGTCGAGCAGGGCGGGGACGTCGCTCTCCAGCAGGGCCCGCAGCTCGTCCGCGTTGGCGGGGTGGGTGCCGCGACCGGGGCCGACCACCACCGCCGAGACCCGCCCCGGGCCGAGGTCGGTACTGCTCCGGGGGTCCATGTGCAGCCCCACGACCTCCGGCCAGCGCGCGATCACCTGGGACAGGACGTCCGGCCCGCCTCCGTAGCGGACCATGCCCACCCCGGTGCGCAGGGCTCCGCCCACGCACAGCACGGCGGCGCCCCGGTACTGGTCGGACCCGGCGCGGACGGCGAGCACGCCCCGGCGGTACTTGTCGTCCTCGGCTGCGGGAACGGGCAGGAGTCGGGCGATGTCCACAGCCTGTGGACGGACGACCCCGGCCTCGGGCAGCTCCGGGCCCAGCCCGATGTCGACCAGGCGCACCCGCCCCGCCAGGCCCGCGCCCGGGTCGACGAACAGGCCCGGCTTGTAGGTGCCGAAGGTGACCGTGACGTCCGCGCGCACCGCCAGGCCCGCGACCTCGCCCGTGTCTGCGTCCACCCCGCTCGGGAGGTCCACGGCGACGACGAGGGCGGGGGAGGCCGACGCCAACCCGGCGAGCGCCGCGTGGGGTTCGCGCAGGCCGCCACGGCCGCCGATCCCCACGAGACCGTCCACGACGAGGTCGGCCTCCAGGACGGCGGCCCGCGCCTCGGCGGCGATCCCGGCACCACCCTCCCCGGGCGCACCGGAAACAACCCTGGCCCCACGCACCTCCTCAACCTCCCGTGCACCATCCCCGACCACCCGCCCGCCCGCCGCGAGCAGGGCGGACAACGCCTCGGGGTGCACCGACCGCCCGGCCAACACCGCCCGCACGAAGCAGCCGCGCGCGGCGAGGTCGGCACCGGCGAAGAGCGCGTCGCCGCCGTTGTCGCCGCCTCCGACCAACAGGGTCACCCGGGACCCGTGGACCCGGGGCAGCAGGCGGGCGCAGTGGACGGCCAGCCCCATGGCGGCGCGGCGCATCAGCGCGCCCTCGGAGAGCCGGTCCATGAGCGCCTGTTCGGCCTCGCGGACGGTGCTGACGACGTGGGCGGAGCGCATGGGTCACACCTTTCGAGGGGGCGGTGTCCCCATGGTCGCGCACCGAACCGGGACGCGCCCGCAGGGCGCACACGCGGAGGGTTCCTTCTCGATTACTTTTTGTGGTGACCGCAGGTGAAAGGGGTGAGAGTGGCCCCGCACCCCGCACTCGAACCCAAGGCGAGGAAGCAGCCATGCCCCCGACGCCCGGATACCGCCGCCTCACCAAGAGCACCGGACAGCCGCTCCGGCCACGGGAGTGGCACCCGATCGCCTTCGACCTGCGCGACGGGAGGCCACCGGCGGACCCGACCGAGCTGGTGGGGACCGCGGAGCCGTCCGGCGCGCTGTACGACCTCGCCCTGGGGGTGACGCTGACCAACATCACCCCGGGGCGCGAGGTGCGGCTGCGCGCGGTGGAGTCGGCGCCGGACGGCGCGGGCGGGTGGCGGACCCACCGGGAGATGCCGGTGGAGGTGACCACGCACTCGGTCGGGCACGGCGGGTTCACGTACGGATGGAAGGACCTTTCGGAGCCGGGCCACCGGGTCCAGCTGTGGGCGGCCCAGTTCGGCGAGGCCGACGCGCACCTGGTGGCGGCGGAGGCCGTGGTGTTTCTCTGGCCTCGTTAGCCACAGGAGACAAATCAGGCCCCAAAAAGAACTCGCAGCCCAGAGATCACTTTCCACACATATAGCTCGTTGTCACGGATTCACCACGTAGAGACGTTCCCGCAGGGGACAATGGGTGTATGCCTCGACCAAGCAAATATGTGTCCAGGTCCGACCTGGGCTGGGGTTCCTCCCCCGCCGAGCGCGCCAACCCCCGCTCCGGTCTCGTCATCCACTACGACAGCTCCGACCAGAAGCTCGCCGACAAGGACCACTCGGCCTGTCTGACGTACTGGCGCAACACCCGCAACTTCCACACCGGCCCCTCCCGGGGCTGGGCGGACATCGGGTACTGCGCCGACGAGGAGACGCAGGTCCTCACCGAGGACGGTTGGCGCTCCTTCCGCGAACTCCACGCGGGTGACGTGGTCCTCACCCTCGACCACGACACCGGAACCTCACGGTGGCAGCCGGTCCAGGCCGTCAACGTCTTCCCCGCCGCCGAACGCACCCTCGTTCGCATGGAGGGCCGTTCCCACTCCTCCCTGACCACCCCCCGACACCGGTGGCCCGTGGAGCGCGACGACCCGTCAGGACACCACGGGGAGCGCTGGGCCACCAGTGCGACCCTCTCCGCCCGCGACCTGATCCGCGCGGCCGCTCCCTGCGATCACCTGCCCAGCGAGCCCAAGTGGTCCGACGCGACCGTCGCCGAACTCGCGGGCGCCTGGGCCGGGCACGAGCCGCTCCCCGCCTGCCTGGGCGAGACGAGCCCCGACAGGGTTCCCAGTCACGCGCTCCTGCGCTCCCTCACCGGGGCCCAGCTCGAGTCACTGCTCGACGGTTTCGCCGCCGAGCACACGTGCCCGGGTCTGGACCGGGCCTCGGCCGAGGCGCTCCAGTTCGCCTCCGTGCTCGCCGGGCGCGCCGCCCATCTCCACCAGGGGCCGGACGCGTGGTCGCTGGTGGAGGACTCACGGCGCCTCCTGCCCGTCGGCGCCCGGACGGCACCCGGGCCGGACGGCCTCACCATCACGGAGGAGACCTACGGCGGGCACGTGTGGTGTCCCACCACCCCCAACGGCACGTGGCTGGCCCGGCGACGGGGGACGGTCTACTTCACCGGCAACTCGTTCATGGCCTGCCCCCACGGGTACGTGATCGAGGGGCGCGGGCTCTACCGGACGCAGGCCGCCCAGCCGGGCGGCAACTCCTCCCACTACTCGTGCACCCTGGCCACCGGCCCCACGGACACCATCACGCCCGAGCAGATCAACGCGGTCCGCGTGCTGCGGCAGTGGCTGATGGAACCCGACACCTCCATCTCCGGCAAGGTGTTGGGCCACCGTGACTTCATCTCCACGTCCTGCCCCGGCGACAGGGCCTACGCGATGGTCAAGGACGGCACCTTCGCCAAGGCCCCCGGAAACACTGAAGGAGACGACGACATGCCCTCTCACCGCAGGTTCGAGAAGGACAAGGCGCAGGCCCTCGAACCGGGCACCTGGGCGAGCCTGGCCTTCGACAAGCGGCACGACGGCGAGACCGGCGAGTTCTACGCCCTGGTCGGGGTCGAGGAGACCAAGGGCGCCTACTACGACATCTCGGTCGGGGTGACCCTGGAGGGGGTCAGCTCCGGCGCGGAGGTGCAGATCAGGGTCACCGAGTACGAACCCGACGGTGACGGCGGCTGGAGGATCGCCCGCAACCGGCCGCTCGACAGCCCCGTGCACGTGGGCGGGAAGGCGCACTTCACCTACTCGTGGAAGGGCAACCTCGCCGCCAAGCGCCGGGTGCGCGTGCGCGTGGCGCAGTTCGGCGACACCGAGGCCAGCATCACGTCGGCCACCGCCGACGTCTTCTACTGGAAGCGCTAGCGCAAGGACACCGGCCCGGCCCCGGGGCGACCACCGGGGCCGGGTACGCGGTGGTACCGCACAACGACTACGATGCGTCGTAGTTTGTCGTGGTCCGCTGACATGGGCGGACGTGTGGTGTACCCCGAGCGGAGGCGGCGTGGTCGACTGGCTGACCATGACCATTCAGATGGTGTCGTTGGCGATGGCCGTGTGGTGCCTCGTCTCCACCTTCCGCGACCAACCCATGCTCGTGCCACACCTGGTCGGCGTGGGTGTGCTGTGGCTGCTGGTGCTCGGGCAGGTCGGCGCGATCACGGTGGCGATGGTCGGCGGCGAACGCCCCGGCGAGACCGTCATGCTCGTCTCCTACCTGGCGACCGTGGCGCTGCTGCCGCCCGCCTGCGCCGTGTGGGGGTTCATGGAGCGCAGTAAGTGGGGCCCGGCCGTGATCGCCTTCGCCTGCCTCATCCTCCCCGTCCTCCTCGTCCGGATCGAGCAGATGTGGAGCCCCGTTGCCTGAGGTGACCGACCCCGCGGGCGACCGCACCCTGCGCACCGGCCCCGGCCGTCTGCTGGTCGCGGTGTACGCCGTGTTCGCGCTCGCGGCGACCGCCCGCGGCTCCTACCAGCTGGCCACCCGGTTCGACGAGGCTCCGCTGGCCTACGGCCTCTCGGTGCTGGCCGGGCTGATCTACCTGGTGGCGGCGGTGGGCCTCGCCCGGGCCGGTCGCACCTCGCGCATGGTGGCCCTGGTCTCGGTCTCCGTGGAGATGGCCGGGGTGCTCGTGGTGGGCGCGCTGAGCGTGTTCGCCGCCGGGGCGTTCCCGGACGACACGGTGTGGTCGCACTTCGGCAGCGGCTACCTGTTCATCCCCCTGGTGCTGCCCGCGCTCGGTCTGTGGTGGATTCTGCGCGTCCACCGCATGGACCGCGCCGCCGTCTCCTAGACGCTCTGTCCTGGACGCCGTCTCCTGGACGCCGTCTCCTGGACGCCGTGCCCTGGGCGGCGCCCAAACCCCGACCCCCTGTGGTGTACCCGACCCGACCGAACCGGCATGGATCGCCACCCTCCGGGCATGGACGTGGCCTATGGAGGTACACACCGGAACACGCGGCCCCGGCAGGGCTCCCCTCTCCCCGGCGGCGGTGGGCGGGCCCGTCGTCCTGGTCATCGGCCTGACACTGGCCCTCGTGGCCTGGAACGACCCGGTACCCGACCCGGACCGGCACCGGATCTTCCTCTCCCTGTGGTTGCTGGGCGCCGCCGTGCTGGCGGTCCGGCTGTTCCTGGACGGCCTGCCCTCCGCCCCGTTCCTGCCCCGGTGCGCGGTGACGTTCGGGATCGGGGTCGTGGGCGCCGCCTCGGCGGCCACCATGCCGTGGTCCGACCTGGGCTCGGTGTTCTGGTACCAGCTGTGGTTCTCCGTCCCGCTGCTGACCGGACTGGCGTACGCGGCCTTCGGCCCCGGCCCCACCACGTCGGCGCACGGTCCCGACCCCGGCCCCGACAACTGACGCACCGGCCGCCCCTCAACGACCCCGCGTCCCCTGCCGCCACCGAGCGTCGGGGCGCGGCGACTCTCCGCCAGGGCCGCCCACTAGGCTGTCGCCATGTCCGATCAGACACTGTCCCTGCCGGTGGCCGTCTCCGCCGCCTGGCTCCGTGACCACCGCGACGAGATCGTCCTCGTCGACTCCCGCTGGTACCTCGACGGCCGCTCCGGACGCGAGGCCCACCTGAACGGCCACATCCCCGGTGCCGTGCACGCCGACGTGGACACCGACCTGGCCGCGCCCGCCAGCGACGAGGGCGGCCGCCACCCGCTGCCGGCCGCCGCCGACCTCGCACGCACGCTGGGCCGCCTGGGGATCGGCGACCACTCCGCGGTGGTGGTCTACGACGACGCGAACGGTTCCGTCGCCGCACGCATGGTGTGGATGCTGCGGGTGCTGGGCACCCCCGCCGCGTTCCTGGACGGCGGCCTCCAGGCGTGGTCCGGAGAGCTGGAGCGCGGCGAGGTCCGCGCCGAGCCCGTGCACCGGACCGCGTTCCCCTGGCCCGCCGACCGGATCGTCGGCACCGAGGAACTCCAGCGCGAGCTCGCCGACCCGGACCAGCTGCTCCTGGACGCCCGCGTCCACGGGCGGTTCACCGGCGAGGAGCCCGCTCCGGTCGACGCGCGCGCCGGTCACATCCCGGGGGCGCGCAGCGCCGCATGGCCCGCCAACCTGGCCCCGGACGGTCTGCTCGCCTCCCCCGAGGTCCTGCGGGAGCGCTTCGCCGCCCTCGGCGCGGACACCGCCGGGACGGTCACCGCCTACTGCGGTTCGGGCGTGACCGCCTGCCACGACCTCCTGGCGCTGGAGCACGCCGGGTTCACGCACACCCGCCTGTACCCGGGTTCGTGGAGCCGCTGGGGCGGGGACGACTCGCTTCCGTTGGAGACCGGCGACCCGCTGGCCTGACCCGTCCCCCTCCGCCTTCCGCGCCCCCTTCGACCCTCTCCGCCACCACCGGCACCCGAGCCGCACCTCCGACAGCCACGCCGCCACGGGGCCCGCGCCGCACGCGCGGGCCCCGTGGCGGTTTCGTGGCGGCCCCAGCACGCTGCGTACAGGTCCCCCAGAAAGGCCGAAAACCACCTAGGCTGGGAAGGGACAACAGTCCGAATCATCCGGAACGTGCTGGTCCCGTGTCCGCCGACACCCCCGTGACGAGTGCCCCAGAGCCCTCCCTTCCCTGACCCGATCCGGCCAGGAGCGGAACCACACCACCAGGACCGGCGTCATACCGGACAGTAGGGCCGCCCGGTCCCGGGAGAACCCCCAAGACGTGCTTCACCGCGAAACGAGGAACACTGGTGATCGAACTCCTCCTGCTCCTGATTCTCATCGCCGGGATCGTGATCGCGGTCCTGATATACAAGCAGCGCTCCACCGCGCAGAAGCAGGACACGCCTCCCCCGCCTCCCCAGGACCCCTTCGCCGCGTCCGCCACCACCGACACCGCCGGTGACCCGCGCAACATCAAGGCGGGCGACATGATCGACTGGGGCAACGAGCGCACCTGGATTCGCGGCACGCTGCGCCTCTCCGAGGGCGGCTACGTGTGGTCCGAGCACTTCCTCGAGGTCGAGGGCGGCAAGCGCTGGCTCTCGGTCGAGGAGGACCCCGACGTCGAGCTGGCCCTGTGGACGGGCCGCCCGGACCTGACCATGGTCCCCCAGGGCAAGACCATCGAGCTCGAGGGTGTCACCTACAAGCTCGAGGAGAAGGGCTCCGGCTCCTACCGCTCCGAGGGCACCACCGGCCTCAAGGCCGAGGGCGGCATGGACTACGCCGACTACGAGTCCGAGGACGGCCAGCTGCTCGCCTTCGAGCGCTTCGACCACGGAAGCTGGGAGGTCAGCACCGGAACCAAGGTCGCCCCCGGTACCTTCACGATCTTCCCCGGGAGCTGACACCCACATGCGCGCGAGCATCAGCGCCCCCTTCGTCGACACCCAGGCCGACGACCTGGTCTGGTCCCTGAACCACCCCGTGGTCGAACCCCTCGCGACCCGCACCGTCACGGTGTCGGGCAGACGGGTCGAGCTCCGGGTCCTGGGGGCCTCGCACCAGGTCGTGATCCGGTCGGGTTCCGACGACGGGGAGCTGGTGGAAACGGTCGCCTGTCTGCCGGGTTCCTCCGGCGGGCTACCCGGCAACGCCGAGCACCCTCTGCCTGGGGTGGGCCACTACCGCTTCGACTCGGTCGTCGAGTCGTTGCCTCGCGCCGCACTCACCCGCCGGGTGGCGGAGGTCCACGACGTGACCTCCGACTCGCCCGGCGGGCTGCTCGTCGCCTTTCCCGGTGATCCCCTCGCGATCACGGCGCTGCACCTGACCTCCGGCAGCGGGGCGTCGCTGCGCTGGCGTACCTGGCACGCCTACCCGCAGAGCGACGAAATGGTGACGACGACCACGACCCTGACCCCTTAAGAGGAGGCCATCATGGCCACGACCACGACCCGGGGAGCCCGCGCTCCCAGACACAGAATCGCCGCGATCGGCGGGGCCACCGCCCTGCTGATCCTCCTCTCCGCCTGTTCGGGCGGCAACAACAGCGCCGACTGCGAGCCCAAGGCCGAGCCCAGCTCCAGCGCGACCAGCTCCACGACCTCGACGGGCACCACCGGTTCCACGACCTCGGCCTCCGGCCCCACGCCCAGCGCGTCCCCCACCGAGGAGTGCTCCAGCCGCAGCGGCGGCGGTGGCGGCGGTTTCTTCTTCTTCGGCGGTTTCGGCGGCGGCGGAAACAACAACAACTCCAACAGCGGCGGCAGCGGCAGTGACAGCCGCGGCGGCGGCTCGGGCTTCGGCAAGTAGTCCGCACGGTCGGGGGGTCGGGCCGGTCTGCGGTCCGGCCCCCCGACGTCCGTCGAGCCACCCCTTCCCTTCCCGAGAGAGCAGTTCCTTGAGCGAGACCACGGCCCACGCACGGCCCCGACTCCCGGTGCCGCCCCGTGCGGCCCGGTTCTTCGTTCTGCTGGCGGTGTTCATCTGCGCCGCCTGCGGCCTGGTGTACGAGCTGGCCCTCGTCGCGATCGGCAGCTACCTGCTGGGCGACACCATCACCCAGGCCTCGGTGGTCCTGTCGGTGATGGTGTTCGCCATGGGTGTGGGGTCGCTGCTGTCCAAGCGGTACCAGGCCCGCCCCGCGCTGTCGTTCGCGGTGGTCGAGGGGTTGTTGTCCCTGGTCGGCGGCTTGTCCGTCCTGTTGTTGTACGGGTCGTTCGCCTGGCTGTCGGCCTCCGCCTACCAGCCCACCCTGGTGCTGCTGGCGTTCGTGATCGGCACGCTGATCGGTATCGAGATCCCGCTGCTGATGACGCTGATCCAGCGCATCCGCAAGCAGGACGCCTCCGAGGCGGTGGCCGACCTGTTCGCCGCCGACTACGTGGGCGGGCTGATCGGTGGTCTGGCCTTCCCGTTCCTGCTGCTCCCGCTGCTGGGGCTGCCCAAGGGCGCGCTCATGGTGGGTGTGCTCAACGCGGTGATCGGTGTGGCCGTGGTGCTGTGGCTGTTCCGCACGGACCTGACCCGGCTCGCCTACGTGGGGCTGACCGTCGGGCTCACGTTCATCGTCGCGGTGCTGGGCCTGGCCTACTACTTCGCCGAGAACTTCGAGGTGGACGCCAGGCAGGCGATGTACCGCGACCCGATCGCGCACGCGGAGCGCAGCGAGTACCAGGAGATCGTGCTCACCCAGTCGCTGGACGGCCGGGACGTGCGCATGTTCCTCAACGGCGACCTCCAGTTCTCCACCCTGGACGAGTACCGGTACCACGAGTCGCTCATCCACCCGGCGATGGACGGCCCCCGCGGCGACGTCCTGGTGCTCGGCGGCGGTGACGGCCTGGCCATCCGGGAGCTGCTGCGCTACGACGACGTGGAGTCGGTGACCCTGGTGGACCTGGACCCGGCGGTGATCGAGCTGGCCTCCACGGAGCCGGTGATCCGCGACCTGAACGACGACTCCTTCCAGGACCCGCGCGTGGAGGTCGTGAACGCCGACGCGTTCCAGTGGCTGCGTGACAACCCGGACGACTTCGACGTGGTGATCGCCGACCTGCCGGACGGTACCGACGTGGGCACCTCGAAGCTGTACACGATCGAGTTCTACTCGCTGCTGGAGCAGGCGTTGGAGCCCGGCGGGCGGGTGGTGGTCCAGGCGGGTTCGCCGTTCTTCGCCTCGGACGCGTACTGGAGCGTGGGGCGTTCGCTGGAGGAGGCCGGGCTCGCCGTCACGCCGTACAACGTGGACGTGCCGACCTTCGGGAACTGGGGTTTCTACCTGGGGGCGTCCGCGGACGAGCCGGGCGGCGCGCCGGAGCTGGCCCTGCCGGAGGACGTGCCGGAGCTGCGGTTCCTGGACGACGACCTGCTGCGGGCGGCGCTGGTCTTCCCGATGGACCGCCGGGAGGGTGAGGTGGAGCCCTCCACGATGATGCACCCGAAGATCATCGGCTACCACCAGGACCGCCAGGCCTGGCGCGGGTACTGACCCCGCTGTCTCTGGCTCGAACGCGGTCGGCGCCCGTACCGGGGGTACGGGCGCCGAGCCGTGTCTGACACCGCGCGACCTGGAACCTTGGGCCAGTGGGCGGCCACGCGGTGGATCTGGGAGGCGGGACGGGTCGCGCGCGGAGTAGCCGGTTCTGTCGGTTCTCCCCCTGCGGCCCGGTGCCCATCCTCGCCCGGGTGGTGCGGGGCGTACGCACGCCACGCCGCCCGCATCGCCCCACATGACAACCCTTGGTACGGACTTACCGATCCTTGCCGGAAAGGGCTGTTTCCCGCCCCGTACACGCCCCGCCCTCCCCAGCCGTGTGCTGGGCGGCTGATCAGCGCTGGATCAGGCGGCTGTCGAAACCGGAGGCGACGAGGGAGTCATAGGCGTCGCGCACCGGCTGCGGCACCTCCTGCTCGATGGCGAAGCCGATCCGGGGATACTCGATGACGCGTTGGAGGTCACCGACCATCATGTCGATGACGGCCCCGGCGTCTCCCGCCCTCTTGGCGTAGTCGCGCAGGCCGAGCGGGGCGGAGGAACACACCACCTCCACGTCGGGCCACTGTTTCCGGGCGGTCGCATACGCTCGCCGCTCCATGTAGGGCATACAGAGCAGAAGCACGCTGTCGGGGAGAACTCCGTCGGCTAGCAGGGCGGCGTGGGAGTAGGTGATGTTCTGGCCGGTGTTCGACGCCTTGGTCTCCACGAGAATCGACGCGTCGGGGACACCGAGTGCCAGTGCCCGCTCACGGAAGTGCACCGCCTCTCCTCGAGGAAACACCCCAGCGGTCGAAGGGCTGTTCCCTCCGGTGAACACGAGGAGGGGGAAGAGACCAGAGTGGTACCGCTCGGCGGCGTGCTCGGCAACGCCAATGTCGTTACATCCGAGAGCGACCGCCACGTCGCACGGCCGGGCCGGGTGGTGCATGCGGTGGTACTCCCAGATCAGTTCCGCGTGCTGCCACTGCTCCTGGGTGATGGTCCGTGTGTCGTCCGCCATGTCTTCCTCCTCTGGCCCTTGGACCAGGTCTCCCGGGTACCAGAACTCTGCGGGGTCCCCAACCCACCTGGAGGTTTTCGCCTGGAAGAGCAGAGCCCGACCGTGCGAGCTGCCCCGTCATACGGCTCTTCACAGCGGGCGATCCGTGCGAACAGGGTCGCACTGAGGACCTCCGCCGACACGACGCCCCATCACGCTCCGGGTAGGGACACGGCGCTTGACGAACTCACCCGTTGCCCCGCCAGTGCTACGTGGACTCGATCCGAGCGACCTTACGGCCAGCCTTCAAGAAGACCTGGACATCCTCCGAAACATGACCTCCCGAGCTGAGGGCCTTGGTCAGCACCTCGTTCAAGGGCCGCTGAACGTCGTCCTCGGCAAGCGGAACGGCGTCCTGGCGTTCACCGGTCTCGATGACGAGGCGAAGACCGTTCTGCTTGGCGATGCGGCGGGCCGCCGAGATGCTCGGGGTGAACTCCAAGGTCCGGGCCAGCACGGTTCCGACCGCCTCCTCAGCGGAATCCGTACCGATGACCGGTAGCGTTCCGATGGCACCGAACGTACGTCGAGAGAACTGGGCCGTGAATCCGGCACGGGCCGCCATAGCGCTCTCGACCCCGTGCAACGCGGCGACGGCCTCACCGGCCAGAACCTTCTTCAGGTCCATCGGGTGCAGCGTCTTGTCCTCGATCCGCGCGGTGACGGCGTCGATTTCCTGATCGCTCCACTCGGTCCAGGCGCGCAGGTAGGGGGCGACCAGTCGGTCGGGGATCGACATGACCTTGCCGTAGACGTCCCCGGGTGTGGCGCTGAGGGCAATGTAGTTGCCCATGCTCTTGCTCATCTTCTTTCCGGTGCCGTCAGTGCCCTCGATCAGCGGCATCGCGACGACGAGTTGGGGCTTCTGGCCGGTGATCTCCATGACCTTGCGGCCCATCTGCATGTTGAGCAGCTGGTCAACACCACCGAGCTCGATGTCGGCCTCGATCTTGACGGAGTCGATGGCCATGACCACCGAGTAGATGAACTCCGCGGTGCTGAGCCCCTGGCCTTGGTCGAGGCGGGTACGGAAGTCCTCACGCTGCATCGACATCGACACCGGAACCTGCGCGAGAATCCCGATCAATTCGGGGAGCCGGACCTCAGCGAGCCACGTGCTGTTGTGCTGGAAGTCCGCCTGAGCGAAGTCGAAGAACGGGCTGACCTGATCCCGGTAGGTTGCCAGATTGCGAGCGATGTCGGCCTCGGTCAGGGCGGGTCGGTCACTGGAGCGTCCGGAGGGATCACCGATCTTCGCTGTCACGTCGCCGATGATCAGCACGACGTGGTGACCCATGCGCTGGAAGCGACTCAGGACGAGCATCGGCACCGCGTGTCCCAGATGGACATCGGCCGAAGTGGGATCGATACCCAGTTTGACCGTCAGAGGGCGCCCCTCAGAGCCAGCTGACTCGATGCGTTCGCGCAGACCTTCGACCGAGGGGAGGACGTCGACGGTACGGCCCGCGATCAGTTCCGCTTGTTCGGCCGGTCCGAGATCGGAGAGGTCCAGGCTCCTTCGGACGGCGCTCTCGGCGAGCAGCGCCTCAACGAGTTCGTCCGAGGAAAGGTCCTGCCGAAGCAGGCGGAGGGCGCGGGATATGGATTCGCCGAGGCGTGTCATGGCGTCCTTGCAAGGGAATGGGAAATGGTTCGTTCGATCGCTGTCAGAGTGTACCGGGGAGCTCCCCACGTGCTGTTCCATCTCAGGGCCACAGCTCTTTGACGTGCACGAGGTAGTCGACGAATCGCCCTTTTTCCGCGTCCCATCTCCGTGATCCCTCGCGACAGGCCTGGTGGATGGTCAGCAGCTCCTCGTAGGAGGTGTAGGTCATCTGATACATGAGTTGAAACACGGGGGACAGCGCGGGATCTCGCGTGAGGTCCGATGTGACCAGCTGCCGGATCTCGTCGGCATCGGACTCCACGGTGATCCCTGACCCCGGGATGCTCTTGGAGGACTTCGGGTGCCCATGGAACCCCCGGTTCATTCGCGTATAGATCGCGGATAACAAAAAATCACCGCACAACGGGACATCTTGGTCGAAACGTCCTTTCACTTGTTGTGCGAAGCGCACGTACTTGTGCTCGTCGACACCGAGTAGGACCAGAACCGCGTCATAGCTCTGACCGAGGGAGACGAAGTCCGCAGCCATGAGCGCGAGGGACAATCGACGGCGAAACGTCATGGTCTCGTCAACGAGGCCCCTCGACGCGTAGTAGGGGTGGTTGTCCTCTTCGGCAGCGTCGAAGTCAGCGTCCTCGGTGTAGCGACCCAGCAGGTACATGGTCGTCAACACGTCGACGCTGGTGGCCTGATCGCGCAGGACCCCGCGTGCGTCGTCGAACCCCAGCCGCGTGGCGAAGGCGCGGAACCGCTCGGCGAGCTCGCGGGTGAACCCGTAGGAACGGGTGCGTCCGTTGTAGGCGTCCATGTCCCCGAGGACGATCTGGCACGCCTCGCCACCCTGTTGCAGTCGGACCATCTTCATGATCTGCGAGGCGCTGGCCATGTGAGGTGGCCCTGACATGCCGAACCCTGTCGTGATGATCCGTCTACGGATATCGGTCGTGGCGAATCGGTCGGCCGAGTGGTGACACAGGTAGCGGAGATTCAGCTCATCGTGCTCGATACCTGCGATGGAGAAGTCGAATCGCCGAAGGTCGAAGGTGTCGTAACCGTACTCCCGCACGACGTTCTTGTAGTAGTCCTCGGAGTAGAACACGGGGGGTGTGGACAACGGGGCCTCCTGTTCGAGGATGGTCATGACGCGATGGCGCCTTCGGTTGTGAGCACTGCCTTGAGGGGTCGGTCGGAGTCGCAGGTACGCATCCGTTCAAGGACCTCGGGAAGCTCATGGAGGGGATAGCGGTCACGGGTGAGTGCCGCTGCCCACTCCGGTCGCGCCGCGAGGAGGTGCAGGGCCTCGGCGAAGTCGTGGCCGTCTCGGCGGCAGAAGGAGAACGACCCGGTGATGGTGAGGGACCGGCGAAAGACTTCCCTCAGGTCCCGGCCGAGACGGACACCGGGCTCGTAGGCGTTCTGCACCACCACGTGGCCCCCGTCCCGGACCAGAGTGAGAGCACTGTCCAGTGGTTGGGCATCGCGCCCGCTGGCGGCGTCCACCACGGCGTCGAAGTGCGAGTTCGGGAAAGCCCCGACCAGGCCGAGGGTGGCGTCGTCGAGCTTGCCCTGGAGCACCGCCACCCTGGACATGTCGCGCACCATCAGGCTGACGTGCCATCCGAGGTGGACGGCATAGGCCGCTGTACAGATCGCCACGGCGCCTGAACCGATGACGGCCAGACGACCGCCGAATGTGGGGGGCAGGGCACAGCGAAGGCCGTGGATCGCGACGGCCAAGGGGTCGGCCAGGACTCCGTACGCCAGGTCCGCTTCCTCGGGCAACTCGGTCACGGCGGTTCGTGGAACGGTGAGGAAGTGGGCGAAGCCACCCGGAAGGTCCCACCCCAGGCGCCGAAGCTCTGGACACAGGTGAGTCTCGCCGCGGGAACAGCGGACGCAGTCGTCGCAGGGGATGAGGGGGTCGATGACCACGGGGCGGGCTGAGGAGCGCTCGAGGTCCCACCCGGTGACCTCGTGCCCGGGGCACCATCGGCGTTCGGGGACGGCGATGGGTGAGCGGTTGAGCTTGGCGAGGTCGCTGCCGCAGACTCCGGCGAAGGCGACCTTCACCAGAATCTCGTCCGGCCCGGGTGTCGGAGGCTCCTGCGTGCCCCATCTCAGACGGCCAGCGAGGGCGCTCCAGGACCCCGTGCGGGAGTGTGCGTGCCTCATGTGCCCTCCCCGAAGAGAGCGCAGCTTGGGAGGTCCTCGACCCGCGCGAGCATCGGACCGTTCCATTGCTGTGCCCCGAATGCCAGGGCTCCGTGGCCGCCCCTGCGCCGGACTCCGATGGCTCGCAGCCCGACCGCGACGGCGCCTCTCAGTTCGTCGCCTCCTCCGTCCCCGCAGTACGACAACCGTTCGGGGATGATGGCCAGCTGAGCACTGACGCGGGAGTAGAGGTCGGGGTGGGGTTTGATCCGTCGGGCTTGGCAGCTGAACACTGCGGCGTCCACCACCTGGGCCAAGCGGCAGTGGGGCCACTCCTGGGCGATGTCGGCGGAAGCATCGCTCAGCACTCCGACCCTCAATCCTCGCGCTCGAAGGCCGCGCATCAGGTGGATGACGCTGTCGTCGGCCTCCAGTCGTTCGGCCGCTCGCCGCTCCAGGAGCCGTTCAACTTCGTTGGTCATGCTCGGGGCACCGCAGCGGCGTGCGAAGTGGGAGGCGAGTGAGGCCCGGGTCCGCAGCCGCCCGTCGTGGCGTTCGGCCCAGCTGTCGACGAGGAGCGTCTCGACGGCTTCGTGACGAGCGTCGGTGACCGTCGCGATCTCCTGCGCCATGGCCCGCCGATCCTCGCTCGTGGGGGCGTCCACGAGTGTGCCGAACAAGTCGAAGACGACGCCTTGATGGGTCGAGGTCATCCTTCTCCTTCCGTCTCTGCTGCTTCCCTGCCGAGAGTGCTCAGCGGTGCGGTTCCGAACACTCACGGGAGAGCCGACCGTTCGCGGAGTCTTCGGGGCCTACGGGCACGGCGAGCTACGTCCATGGGCACTCGTAAAGGTCGTGGTGCGCGGCCATGACCATCTCGTGCTCCGCCCGGCGGTGGTCGGCGAAGTCCGCGTGCCCATTCGTGGAGCCGTCGGCGTCCCCGTGAGTGACCGCCCGGTCCAAGGCCCGCAAGAACCGCTCGCCGTAGGCGTACGCGTTGCCGTCCGACCAGTCGAACCACACGGGCTCGGGCACCAGCTCCTCGTGCTGCCGGTATTGCTCGTGCAGGTATCCGACTGTGGAGACGATGGGCAGGAGGCCGAGGTCGAAGGCGAGTTCAAGCTGACCGGAGTGTGTGCCCCACCTGTAGGGCAGTATCAGCGCGTCGCAACCCGCGGCGGTTTCGGCCACCTCCGTGTCGGTGGGGAAAGGAGCGATGTCCACTTTCAGCCGGGGTTCCGTCACCGCCATCGACGAGATCAAGCCCCAGAGCCGGCGTTCTCCGTCGTGTTCGAGGTTGACTGACGCGGGCGCTCGTAGCAGCAGTTCGAGGTCCGTCTCACGCTGTTGGCGTCCGAACCTCCAGTTGTGGAGCACCGTGGAGACGTCTCGGTTCTCGCGCAGCGACCCGAACATCAAGTACCGGAACCGGCGCTTGGTCTCCCGCGCCAGTGGCGGGAGCTCGTCGGGCGAGACGACGTAGCCGTGCGGCGCGATGACCGTACGCACGGAGGGACCCAGCTTCGCGTGTAGTTCGGCCGCGGACCCCGATGTCAGACAGACGAACGGGACGTTCCACTCCACCAGCGTCCGCAGCTTGTGCTGGTACAGCCGCCGTGAAGTGAACACCGGCGTTACGTCGTGCGCCGTGAACACGACGCGTCTTCCCGCGCGGGCGCACTCGGAGAGCACGAGCCGCAGAGCGGACAGGTCGTCGAATTCGACATGGTGCAGGTGCAGTACGTCGAACCAGGTGAAGGGGCGTCGCGCGAGTATGTGCCTCAGGGTGAGATCGCGGGGAACTCCCTCAGATCCGTTGAGTATCCGCACGTGCGCGCTCGTAAGCTTTCGGGCGTACGGAGTGCGTGCAGGGACGTGTGCCACTCTGAGTCGGGCCATCACGACCTCCCCGCCAGGTCGAGCAGCATGTCGGCGGCTCGCCGAGGGCTGGCGTATCCCGGTACCGGGCCTGAGAGTCGGCCTGCTCGCTCCCGGGCCCGCGTGGAGCCGATGGCCGCCTCTACCGCTCCGCCCAGGTCGCAGGGATCGGGTGGCCACGGGACCTGGACACCGCACCCGGCCCTCGAGACCGCTTCGGCGACGTAGTGCTGGTCTCGGCCGCGCGGCGCCAGTACGAGAGGGCGCCCCCACCACAAGGCTTTGCTGACCAGCCCGTATCCGGCGGTGGACACCACAACGTCCACGTGGGGCAGCAGAAGGGTGTGGGAGGTGTAGCCGGAGATGACCGCGTTCGAGGGAACGTCGGCCCCCAGGTCGTGTTTGGCGGCCACGGTGGCGACCACGTCCACGTCTTGATCCGCCAAGGCGGAAAGAGTCGCGCGCACCAGGGCGAGGTCGTTCTGCCAAGCGGAGCTGTTGGCCACGAGGACTCGAGGGCGCCTTGGCGTCCTGATCGGCCGCGCTGGCGGGGCGACGTCCGTTTCGGTCTCGTCCCACGGAGGAAACGAAGTCCGTGCCACATAGCGGGGAGGTTCGCTCGGTCCTCGGCGGAGTAGCGGGTGTCCGAGCAGGAAGGTCAGGTGCGGAGACATCCGCAACCAGGGCGAGTCCTGTGGAGGCCGGGTCTCGGGACCCATGCTCACACAGCCGCGCAGGTCGTCCCACCAACGGCGATAGGCTTCGTGCTCTGGTTCAGGACCCTCCCACCAGATGCGGTGCATGGCGTCCACCTCCGCGCCCTCGTCGAAGAGGTAGTGCACGTAGGATGCCCAGGCGATGTTCTGGCACTCGGCGGCCAGACCCGCACCGACCACGAATGAATCCGCGAGCAGCACGCTGGGGCCAAACGACGAGGCCGCGCGTTCGACCTCCAGGAACTCAGCCCGTACGCGCTCGCTGAACCATGATCGGCCGAGGGCCTGCGGCCCCAAGGCGTGTCCGTCGGACTTTCCTCGTTCGGACCAGTCGTAGGAGATGCCCGAGGTGTACGGCCGGAAGCCGACCCCCAGCGTTCTGGCCAGGTGTTCCAATCCGCTCGGCCCGAGGAGCAGGACGTCCTTTCCTCGCCGCCGCAGTTCTTGGACCAGTGGCACGACGGGGTAGATGCTTCCCCTCTGCGCGTAAGGGACCCACAACACGCGGTCCGCGCTCAGTGCCCAAGGCGTTCCCCAAGGTCTCATGAGCGTTCCTCTCGCAGTTCCGCGAGCTTCTCCGCCGCTTGGCCGTCCACGATGACGCCCCACGCCCGCTCATACCCCTCGGCCAGATCTGAGACGAGCCCGGCGGCGTGCAGAACCAGGGCCGCATTGAGTGCGACGACGTGGACGTGTTGTGGATTTCCTCGCCCCCTCACCGCCTCCAACGCCCACCGCAGTGCCTCGTCCTGAGACTCGGGAGCGCTCAACGCACCGCTCCGAACCGCCTCGGTCCCGGGCATGGCGTCCGCTGAAAGAATCCGCGTCTCACCAACCTCCCCGTCCCGAAGCTCGCACAGGAGCGAGGCGTCGCCCACGCCCAGCTCGTCCGAGAAGTAGCCGGCACGGCATTGCGAGCCGACCACCACCGCGTCGCGGATACCAAGCTGGCGAAGCACGGACGCGGCAAGATCCACCCTCGGGTGCGACAAACCGAAGATCAGCTTGTCGCCGACCACCGGTGAAGCCAGGCCAGCGAGTCCGAACCCGAAGGGGGTGAGCACATGGAACCTCCCCCCGTAGACGCTGTCCAGGGTCGGGATCGTTTCCTCAACCGGGACGAACGCGAACCCGTGGCGTCTCACCGCGCTCAGCGCGGCCCCACTGGTTCGGCTCTGCCGCAGGCCCATCCGCGAGGCGAAGTCTCGGGACCCCATGATCGAGGACGTCGCGTAGGAACCGATCTTGATCACGTACGCGCCACCGGCCGCCGCGACGATGGCACTGGACGTGGAGATGTTGAACGTCTTGAGCCCCTTCTTCCCGCTGCCCGCGAGCACTACGAGCCCTTGGACGCCGTGCTCCAGAGGGGTCGCTGGAGTGACCGTGTCGAGGACGAGCGCCGCCCGAACGAGCTCCGTGACTTCACTCTCGGCAGGACCGCGAGCCATCAGTCCGGACATCAGGGAAGCCAGGAGATGTTCCTTGGCGAAGGACTCCAGGCCAAGGAGCTCGATCAAAGATCCCGCCAGCAGGCCAGGCGGCAGTGGAGAGCCCAGGCTGATCCGATAGATCGCTTCACGGAGCATCGCCGGTGGTGCCGTTTCCGGAACGCTTCCATTCCCCTTCGGGTACTCACCGCCGCACAAGGCCGGCCTCGAGGCGCGCATCGTATCTCCTTCAACATTCGGGGGGTAATGGGGTCGCGCTTAAGCAGACAAGGAATATGGATTCAGGAAATAAGGCAATTCCAGAGAGACAGCATGGAACCTAGACCAGGAAAATATCTCCGGACTGAAGCGACCCCAGGCCAGCCCGAAGGGAAGCCCCAAAAATGCGAGTACCACTCATAACAACCAAAGGGTGAACCGGACACCCTTGCATTCATTGAACCTTTCCATACTTCACGAGATCACCTGATGAACAGGAGGAATATTCGGCGCTCGAGCACGAGAGGATCATCCTTCTTCGGAACCTCGGCGTGCCGGTGCCGTGGCCAGGCGGCCTCAGCAGCGATGCTCAGAGGAGGGAGCATGACCTGTTCAGTCGTTCGCCATGAAGTTGCTGGGAGTTGGGATGCGGATCTTCTACGACACGGAGTTCTGTGAGGACGGGGTACGCCTGGACCTCATCTCGATCGGACTGGTTCGCGAGGATGGTGTCGAGTACTACGCGGTCAACGAGAATGTCGACGGGGGACGCGTCTTGGACAATCCCTGGCTGCGAGAACACGTGGTTCCCCATCTGCCACTGATCAACGAATACGGGACCGAAGGTTTTGCACTGGACAGCGTGGATGACTCGGTCAAGCCGCGTTCGGTGATCGCCGACGAGGTAGCGGCGTTCATCTCCGCCACACCCCACCCCAGTTTGTGGGCGTGGTTCGCGTCCTTCGATCACGTAGCTTTGACTTGGCTATTTGGCCCGATGGTGAATATGCCCGAAGAGATTCCGATGCGCACCAATGACCTCAAGCAGGAGGCGGAGCGGCTGGGCGACCCGATTCTCCCCGAGCAGCGGGCGGATCTTCACCACGCGCTGGCCGACGCTCGGCACAACCGCGTGGTCGCCGACCACCTCGATCGCCTCGCGGCCTCACGAGACCGTTGAAGCGCGCGCGTGAATGGCGCGTGAATCACCCGGGACAGTCCGAGGCCGACATGCACCGAGGGCTCGTCAGCGTTGACGCCGGAGTCGGTGTCGGCCGAGATCGTCTCGCCGACCAGCCCGACGGGTCGATGGAGGCGGGAAGCCAGAAATCTCACCGCGGGGCCTCCGCCAGGACCGATTC
This sequence comes from Nocardiopsis sp. NPDC007018, assembly GCF_040635075.1. Lineage (NCBI taxonomy): Bacteria > Bacillati > Actinomycetota > Actinomycetes > Streptosporangiales > Nocardiopsidaceae > Nocardiopsis > Nocardiopsis sp. NPDC007018. The sequence goes on along the minus strand of NZ_JBEYHA010000010.1, from coordinate 95,991 downwards.
TCACGACGTGGGGGTGCTGTGCCCACAACCGTTTCAGCGCCCGCAACACCAACAACCCCTTCTCTTCACCATGGGTGTTCGCCGCAACATCCAGATAGCCGGGGGCGGACTTGTGCTCGGTAGCGAAGACAGCCAATGGGAACCTCCTCGGTCGGGGCACCGATGCGCCCCGCCGGTCAACTACGAGGCGGGACGGTGCCGGGCCACTTCAAGGAGAACCGAGATCGCCCAGGTGAGGCCAGAATGAAAGAGGTTCAATCACGATTCACTCATACGATCACACTCCGTGTGCGCGATAATCATCCGCATGACCCCCTCACCTCACCCTGCCGACTTCCCCACTGCGCTCGCCTACTGGCGCAAGCTCCGCCGACTGACGAAGAAGGCCCTCGCCGAGGCGATGGGCTTCGACCCCTCCTACATCAGCCACGTCGAGTCCGGGCGCTATCCGGCCAGTGAGGAGTTCGCGCGCCTGGCCGAGCAGAAACTGACCAGCGCGGGAGAGCTCTGGCGTTCCTGGCAATCGGCCCCCCACGCACGCCCCACGCCCGCCGGGGACGGTGAGTTGTTCGTCGACCTCGATCACGCCGAGCTGCGCTATCACAAGGGCACCTACACCGCCTTCATGCGGCGCCGTGTGGTCAACGGCGGCAACGAACCCGTCACCCGCTACCTGGCACGCATCAGCGTCGACCGCTACCCGGGCCAACCCGAACTCTCGAACGAGCTCTACCGCAACCATCCGCTGACGTGGGAACGGCTGAACCTGACCGCCACCTGTGACGGCGAGCCCATGACTTGGGTTGCCAAGCACGACCGGGACTCCTTCAAAGAGGTCTGGCTGAGCTTCGAGAACCAGAACTCGATGTTCCCCCTCTACCCGGGGCAGTCGGCCTCGCTCGAATACTCCTATGTCGTCGGCTCGGACCAATGGGGACAGTGGTTCCAGCGCGCCATCCGGCTACCGACCCGGGCGGTGAGCGTGGAGCTACGCTTCCCGGCTTCACTTGAGCCCGGTGTCTGGGGAACCGAGACCTCGACCACGGCGGCGGCCGTACCGCTGCGTTCGGCGATACGGCGCCGAGAAGACGACGGCGAAGTGATCTTCAGCTGGCACACGAACGATCCTCCGATCGGAGCCCGCTACCGGTTGGAGTGGCGATGGCGCGGCAACCCCGATCGCGACATCGACGCTCTCCCGGCGCTTCGCACGGCCAGCGACCGTATGCGGGCCGCGGGGATCGCGCAGGAAGGCGAGGAGATACTCGCACGGCCCGCGAAGCCCTTCCGCCTGCCCGAACAGGCGCAACAGGCCGAGGAGGTCGTCGATCAACTGCACCGCGCCGTTCAGCGAGTACGCGACCACCACCACTTCGGCAAGGGCATGGGGTTGGCCGCGCCTCAGATCGGAATCGATCACGCGGCGGCCATCGTGCTTCCGCCGAACCCCGACGCCGCAACGGTGCTCCTGCTCAACCCTGTGATCATCAACGAGACCGGCCAGACCGATTCCCAGTACGAGGGATGTCTGAGCTTCTTCGATGTGCGGGGACTCGTCCCACGTTCACGCCGTATCGAAGTCGAGCACACCAAGCCCGACGGATCGACCACCATCACGGTATTCACGGACGCCCTGGCCCGACTGGTGGCACACGAGGTGGATCATCTGCACGGCGTGACGTACAAGGACCGGATGGCCGAAGGAGTCTCTCCGATCCCGGTAGAGGAATACCGGGGCACCGGCAAGTCCTGGAGCTATGACCAAAGAACCGCACAAACGCCGCCGATGGAGGAGTCCCAGAAGCTGCCGTCATCGCCAATCCAGCGTTCGCCGTGCCGCGCTGATGACGTGGTGGGCTTCGCCCCCGTAGACCGCCGACTCACCTAGAGTGCGCCAGACCTTCGAGTACAGCGCCATGTTGTCGTCATCGTCAAGCCACAGCTCGGCGTGCCAGTCCTCCGCCACCACCAGACGGTCGTCGAGGAGCCAGAAGCCGTTGGCGGGAACGATCTTCACAGACGCCGCGAACGGGACAATGCCCAGCTCGACCGTGTCCATCCCGATCATCCCTGTAAGCCGGTCGAGCTGGGCTGCCAGGACCGCCGATGGGCAGATGAGCGAACGGAGCGAGGCCTCCCACATGAGCACGCGCACCTTCCGCCCCGGCTGGTAGAGCCAATCCTGCCTGCGCGCCCGCGAGCGAACCGCTCCCTCAACGTCACCCACGCCACCCAGTAGCCGGGCAAAACGTTCGACGACGTGGCGTGCGTACTCGGGGGTCTGGAGCAGACCGGGGACGACCGCCTCCTCCCAGATCCGTATCTCGGTGCTGCGGTCGATCTCGATGCTCAGCGACTCGTGCAGAGGTGTGAAGCCGTTGGCCAAGGCCTTTCGCCACGACCTGATGTGGGACTCGAACCCGGCCAGGCGGTGGACGAGCTCACCCCGGACCTCCGGTTGGCCCGTCGCCTCGGCCCAGGCACGCAGGTCGTCAGGGGTGGCCGTCTGCTTGCCGTTCTCCAGTTTGCTGACCTTCGAGCTCGGCCATCCCAGGCGGGCGGCCAGTTCCCTGCCGGTGAGCCGGCCGTCGGGGCACGTGAACCTCAGCTCTCGCAGCCGTGCGCCCAAACGCTTCTGGACTGCTGGTAGTCGGTGCTCAATGCCCCCCGGCCTCACGTCATCCGGTCGCTGTGAACTCGTCGTAGGACACCGCGTGATGCGTCGCCGCGTCGCGGATCATGGCGTAGCGCACCACCCGAGCGGGCTCGGTGACGAGCTCGATGCCCGTGATGGTGTCGGCCTCGTCGAAGCGGATCACCGCTACCAAGCGGGAGTCGAAGATCCAGAAGTCCTCGTCGCCGAGGCCCTTGGCGTCCTCGCGCCGAAGGTACCGGATGTCCTCTCCGACAGCCGCGTTGTGGCGTGCGTAGTCGAGGAGGAACAGCTGTTCGACGGTCATCGGGTGGTCGGCGACCCGGACGCGACCGACCGTCTTACCTGCCTGGGTTTGGGCCTTGATGTTGCCGAACCAGGGTTCGGTGAAGTCGCACGGGGCCGACCCCGTCTTGAGGAACTCCTGGAATTCGGGGTCCTCGCGGTCCGACGCGTATCCACGGCGGGTTTCCAGCCGCCAGGCGGTGTGCTGGAAGGTCTCGAACAGTCGGCGGAAGGTCGGTCGATCAACGAGGTCCGGCTTCTGGTCGGTCTTGGCTGGCCCCCAGTTGACGAGCAGCTCGGCCGGGACCGCCACGGCTGCCTCGCCCTCACCGAAGTGCCTGAGCTGCGCGAGGTCGGCCGGGTCGGTGATGGGCGTGCCCTGAACGATGATCTCCCCGGTGCCCTCGTCGGTGTGCAGGGCGGGACATCCGTCGACCTTGTTGGTGCGGATGGAACCGAGGGCGGCGGCCCACTCAGGACCGGAGAAAGCCAGGGGGCCCAGGTCGCGATTCTGGGTATCGCGGACCAGGTGCTCACCGGGGAGGTCGGCGACCTCCACGCAGTTACCACCGCCGCCATCGCTGTAGCTCGACTTGTGGAAGATGAGTTCGTCGATGTGAGGGTGCATGAGGGCGACCTCCGTTGAGGGTGAGGGCACTGACTGACACATGCTGGTACTGCCCACACCTGGGCCCCGTGCTCAGAGGAAGACATCCTGAGCCTCCGCAGCGGCGGGCCAAGGTCTGGTCTCAGACTTCCTGGTCGCCATACAGCAGGGTGTGTTCGCGGGGCGAACACCGGGGAGCCCTCGTTGGCGCAGGGAATCCCACTTTCCAGCTTACGATCGCGTGCTGCGCAACAGTGCGACCCACTCCGGCACGGAGAACGGCAGGTAGCCGTGCTCGGGGTACTTGGAGTCGCGGACTACGGTGCCACCGGGTACGTCCGCAACTTCAACGCAGTTTCCACCCGTGCCATTGCTGTAGCTCGACTTGTGCCAGCCCGTCATGAGAATCCCTCGCTTACTCCCCGAACAGGTTCAGATCTGCCGCGGGCCACTGCATCCCTAGAGGCGCACAGCCTCCACGAAAGCCTTCCACTCCATCCAACTAGCCTCAAGGTGGCCGAGGTGGAGATTCTTCGTGTCACGGATACCGGTGACCAGCCCTTCCGCAACCTCCACACAGTCACCACGCGCGCCGCTGTAACTGGACTTGTGCCACTCCGCCATGGGTACCCTCACTTGCTTGCTGAACGACTCCCAGGGGGACAATGAGATCCCCACCACGATCTCACTTCCGCAGGTTGATGGGAAGAAGCTTCTTCCCTCGACCGTTGAGTTCCCAGCACCTGAGCGGCAATGCGGCGTTTGTTGCGGATGGATTTCAGGCCTTTGGTCCTGGATGCGTGTGTCATCCCCGAGGTCTCTGATCCGGCAGTATGCAGAACGGTCCCCGCTCAACAGGCCTGAGCGGCTACGGTTCTGCGTGCTGCTACTGGCCGCGTAATGCTGCTACCAGGGCCGCCCACTCTGGAGCTGGGGCGTCCAGGTGGCCCAGGTGACGGTTCTGAGTGTTGCGCCCAGGCGCGGTAAGATGGTGGCCGGGTATTCAGGCAAGTCCCCGACCTCACAGCAGGTCGGGGACTTTTCTGTTGCACGAGCGGCTACGTCTGGGTACGGACTGTGGTGGTCATCGCGACCCACTGGTCGTGGCTGAACAACAGATGGCCCAGCTCGCGGTGCTGGGTGTCACGTACTGCGGTCGCCTCGGAGAGATCAGCGACCTCCACGCAGTTGTTGCTGCTGGCTGCGGAGTAGCTGGACTTGCGCCACGAGGCGTTGTTGAGGTCCATGGGGTCCTCTATTCAGGTTGGGCATTCAGGGTTGAGCGGTGAGCGCCTCCATGAACCCATAGCTGTCTTCGACGGACAACGCTGCTGCCTGGAGGCGATCAAACACCAGCGTATAGCGATTGAACTTCTCCGGTTCCTCCACGTACAGGCCGTCCTGGTCGGTCTCGATGTAGGCAACCACGCGGATGAGCGGGTACTCATCTGTGGAGGGAAGGGACAGCCTCGCCTCTCGACACTGTCCGAAGGAGATGGCCGCGACGCAACTGCTTTTGGTCCTAGGTTTCGTCGGGAGGTCGCGGGTATCCTGTCCCGGTACACAGAACCGGACCCCGCCAGCTCCGATGGCGGGGTCCGGTCGTTCGTGGGCTAGGAGGTCGCAGCCTTAACGAACGCTGTCCACTCCGCCGATGAGGCGTCGAGGTGCCCTAGGGGCCGGTTCTCAGTATCCCGCACGAGAACGGTTCTCCCCTCCGCCACCTCCACACAGCTGCCGTTGGCAGTGCTGTAGCTGCTCTTGTGCCAATCACGCTGTGGATGCTCTGTACTACTCATCTAGCTCTTCCTTGACCTTCCTGATGAACTCTGCGGACTGCCTCGGGGACAGGGCCTCCGCCTGGACAGCGGTGAACACCGCCAGGCAGGCCTGGACTCTGCGGCTGTCGTCCATCTGAATCTCGCCCTGCTGATGCTCTGCCGACGCCATCATCGGCTTGTCCGGGAAGGAATATACGCGGAACGGTCCTGCCGCTCCGGGGTGAGTCCCCGGGTTTGGGGGCACCACCTGTACTCGTACTACCCGGTTTTCCATGAGCGACAGCACACGATCGAGCTGCTGAGAGAGGATTCGGCGGCTCCCGATCACTCTGGTTACAGCAGTCGCTTCCAGGACCATGTAGATCAACGGTGGGTTGTTCTCCAGGATCACCTGTCGCCTCATGCGCGACTTGATCATCTCATTCAGCTCGGCCTCGTCGATCCCAGGTGACGTGTCAAAGTTCGCGGACCGCGCGTAGTCCTCGGTCTGGATCAACCCCGGGATCACCTGACTCTGGTACTCCCGAAGCTCGCTGATCATCAGCTCCAAGTGCTCTACCTCTGGATACCAGGAGGGTACCCCCGCAGGCTTGTGGGCGGCCTTCCACGCCCGATGAACTACACCGGAGCTTTTCAGGTGGTGGTCGATGTTCAGGGCCATCTCCTCAGACATCGCCCGGGTGCCGTGCTCATACGAGGAGAGGGTTGAGGGCACGATGCTTAGGGCGCTGGCCAGCTCTTTCTGCTTGACACGGGCATCATCGCGGGCGGCCTGCACCACAAGCCCTAGTTCCACCAGTTTCGGCTTGGCCAAGCGGGTCACGGGAAACCTCATTCACAGGGGTTCTACCAGGATGACCAATTCTGGGTGAAGTCTTCACCGAGATCCACCCTCTTCACGTCATTGTGACCGCTCAGTGATATCTCTGGCGCGGAGCGTGTTCGATCTTTCAGGGTGGTTTCCGACACCCGATGTGTTCAGAAACCAAAAAGCTCCGGTGGCCGATGTGGAAGGCGGCCGCCCGGAGCTGGCCCCCACCCCGACAGCACCGAGGTGAGAACGAATGCAGTGTACCGCCCCCAAACCCGTACACACCAGGTCGATCACAGAAGCCTGCCGCCGATTCCCCGGCCAGCGCGACCACGTGCGAGAAGTCCGCATCTGGGCCCGCGAGACGCTCTCCACATGGGGAGTCGGCGTCCCCGAGGACCTCGCTTTGGTGATCACGGAGCTGGCCACCAACGCGGTGGATCACACGTTCAGCGGGGACGAGGGCGGAATATTCACCGTGCGTCTCTACCTCCACGGAGACCATGTACGTGTCGTTGTTCGCGACGCTGGTCCCCGGGCGGGACGCACCCCCACCCGCCGGACCCCGGTCCCGACGGCCTTGCACGGCCGTGGGCTCACCCTGGTCGCTGCGTGCTCCACCTCCTGGGGTGCCTTGCGGTACGGCACCGGAGTCTTCGCTGAGGTCCCTCGGTGAGCCCTTCCCAGCTCTCCCAGAGAGCTCTCACAAGATTCCGCGGGTGAGGAAACCCCCTGGCCTCTGTCCGTCTGACTTCGGCTCATTCGACACATACAGATACAAAGCCCAGGCCCAAGCACCCGGCGCGAAACCCACCGCCCAGGGCTCACTCAGCCAACCCAACTCACGTCCGAGAAAGCAGAACCATGAACCCCGACCATCTGAGGCCCCCGCCCGAATGGCCCACCCAAGCGCCCCACAGTCCTCCCGGCCGCCTGCGAGGCCCGGTGATTCCTTCGCCTCGCAGGCCCGTCGAAACCGTCCCGGTGGAGGTCCTGCGCAAAGTCCTGGCCGGACTGCGACGCCTGGAGGTCACCCCATGAGGCCCGCTCCGCCGTTCTCCCCCGAACTCGCCCACCGCGAAGTGATGGCCCCCGTGGCGAGCTTCATCAAGCCGTTCCACTCCCACTACTTCTCCCGAACCGTCGGCCCGCCCTACCGCAAGCGGCAGTACTCCTTCGCCGGGTTGCCCGGTCTGATGCCCCTGGTCCGCGCGTTCCTGGACACCAGCGCGGCGGAGCGGTGTGAGGAGTTCCAGTTCCTGTTCACCCTGCTCGGATCGGAGTTGGCGAACAACGCCATCGCGCACAGTCGGTCGAGTGAGCGGGGCAGCACCTACACGTTGACGGTGGATCGGGGTGCGAAGGGGATGACGTTGATCTGCCGTGACCAGGGCAGCCGTCTGCCGCAGGAGAAGGGCAACTTCACCGCCGCCACGTTCGCCGACATCGAAGCCGGAACTGCGACGGGTCGGGGGTTGGCGCTGATCGACGCGTTGGCGGATCGGTGGGGCGACAACGGCGACCCGAAGTTCCGGCAGGTGTGGTTCTTCCTGGCCTACGACCTGACCGACAACCCGTGGATGCAGATCGACACCGAGAACGTCGACGACGCCGAGGTCATCGGTAGGAACGGGGTGGGGTGCTGATGTTGGACATCGACACCAGGGACCTGCTCGCGTGCGCCGGAGACGCCCTGACTGCTCCGGGGCACTTGACTCCCGCGCAGGTGGACGTGTGGCACAACCACACCCTCCGCAACCGCATGCCTCTGGTTCTGGAGGCGCTGCGGATCGCCGGAGACGAAGGCGACGCCGAACGGGCCATAGCGCTCATCGACCAGGCCGTACACGACTACCCCGCCCCCACCCGGATTCCCGGCAACAGGCCGGTACCGGGGTCCCGGCTGCTGGCTCAGCGCCACCGCGCCGACCACGACGACCCGGAACCCCCGAACGCCGCCTGAGCGCTCCGCGCTGCTCGAAGGCGTTCATGAAAAAGGCTCTGGCGGGTGCTGGAACACCCCCAGAGCAGGCCGACAAGCTTCACCCCTTGAAGAGAAAGAGATTGCCGACATGGCCATTGTGCCGCACACCCCTGCCCTGAACCACACGGTCGCCCCGCCCGAGCCCGCCGTGCGGTGGGAGTGCCGGGTCTACCCCGGACAGCTCTCCCACACCAGCCAGGTCCGGACCGACCTGAACACCGACCTCAACCGCATGACCGGGATTCCGGCCGAGGCGCGAGAGGAGATGGTGTTGTGCGTGAGCGAGATGTTCGCCAACGCCTGCGAGCACTCCCGCTCCGGGCAGGACCCGGACGGCAGGGTGGTCCGCACCCTGGAAGCACCGGTTCCGGGGCTGGTGAGGGTGTCGATCATCGACGACGGTGCCAGGGCAGGTACCGTCGTGGACTCTCTCCCGAGGGTCCCGCGCAGGAGGACCAAGCACGAGTGGGAGCAGGCCGAACGCGGACGGGGCCTGCTGATGGTCGGCCACCTCGCGGCCCGGTGGGGGTTCCGGCCCGTGCTGGACTTCCCCTTCTGCGAAGGACTGGGCACGGTCATCTGGGCCGAGTTCACCCTCCCGGCCCTGGCCACCGCTAGGGGCAACCGATGAAGGCGCACGTCAGCGCTCAGGTGCGGTCGGTCCTGACCGCACCCCGAGGCCACCGCTTCACCCGACCAGCCGGGCCTCCCCTGCGGGCCCTCCCGGTTCCGCCGAAGGCACCCCAGACACAGGCACCTCAGGCGGAGGTTTCCCGCTCGGAGATGCCCTGGGAGGAGACCCACCAGGCCCGCCAGGAACGCCTCCTGCGCCAGATGCACGACAACCCCCGGGTCGCCTACATGCTCCAACACGGACCCGTCCCGCACTGGGTCAAGGTCGCCCGCCAACACCGCGAACAGAAAGCCCGCGAAGCCCGACAGGCCGCCACCGAGGCCCGAACCGAGCCCGAGGCACAACCGGTCCGCACCCGGGGCCGTCACCGTGCACCCCGCCGCTGGTGGGGCTGGCCCGCCACCGCCCTCGGAGCAACCCTCCTCCTCGGACAGACCGCCATGGAAACCCTGGGAGCGAGCCTGGCCCCCGACATCGGCATCCCGATCTAACCCGACATCCACAAGCGGGGCCCGGCACACACCGGGCCCCGCACCACCTCAGCTGTCGAACCCCATGCCCACGGAGTCCAGCCCCCGCAACCACAGGTTGCGCCGCCCCCCGTTCCGGTCGGCGGCGGCGGTGGCCCTCAGGGTGAGTTCGATACCCAGCGACCGCACCGGCTCGGGCGGGAACGGCAGCGGCTTCTCCCGCACCATCCGCAGCCGGGTGCGTTCGGTGTCCAGCCCGTCGAGCCGGTCCAGCATCACCTGCGCGCCGAACCGGGTGGCTCCCACACCCAGCCCCGTGTACCCGGCGGCGTAGGCGAGGCGCCCCCCGTAGGCGTCGCCGAAGAACACGGAGAAGCGGCTACAGGTGTCGATGACCCCGCCCCAGCTGTGCCCGAACCTGATCCCGCGCAACTGCGGGAAGGTCTCCAGGAAGTGTTCGGCCAGCCTCTGGAAGGTCTCCGGGCGCTGGTCGTACTCGGGCCGCACCTTCCCCCCGTAGTGGTGCACCACGTCGTACCCGCCCCAGAGGACGCGGTCGTCGGCGGTGAGCCGGTAGTAGTGGAAGAGGTGCGCGGAGTCCGAGACCCCCTGCCTGTGCTCCCAGCCGATGGACGCCCGCTGCTCGGCCGTCAGGGGTTCGGTCACCAGCGCGTAGTCGTAGACCGGAGCCAGGTAGTGGCGCAGGCGGCGCAGCGGCCCGGGGAAGGCGCCCCCGCCCCAGGCGACCCTGCGCGCGTGCACGGTTCCGGTGCGCGCCTCCAGGCGCAGCCCGGCGGGCACGGAGCGGATCGAACGAACGGGCGTGTTCTCGAAGAACCGCACCCCCAGGCCCTCGGCCGCGGCCCGCAACCCCCAGGCGAGTTTGGCGGGGTGCAGCATGGCGACCCCGTCCGGGTCGTGGAAGCCGCCCACGTAGGTGGGTGAGTCGACCTGGGCGCGGGTCTGCCCGGCGTCCCACACGTGCGCGGTGCGCCCCTGGGCCCGCAGGGCCAGGGCCTCCTCCTCGAACCCCTCGGCCTGCCAGGGCTCGGTCGCCACGAGGGTCTCGCCGGTGCGCTCGAACTCGCAGTCGATGCCGTACCGCCGGACGGTCTCCTCGATGGCGTCGAGGTTGGCCATCCCCTGGCGTTCGAGTTCGTCGATCTCCTCGGGCCAGCGCTCGGCCCCGTTCTCGCGGCCGTGGGTGAGGCTGGCCGCGCAGAACCCGCCGTTGCGCCCGGAGGCCGCCCAGCCGGTGGTGCGGGCCTCGACCACGACCACGTCGCGGTCGGGGTCGCGTTCCTTGGCGATCAGCGCGGCCCACAGCCCGGAGTACCCGGCGCCGACCACGGCCAGATCGGCGTGTACGTCCCCCAGCAGTGGCGGCGCGGGTTCGGGCACCTCGTGTCCGGGGACGTCTGGGTCCAGCCAGAAGACGCGGGGACGGGCCCCCTCCAGGGCCCGTGCGGCCGCGCGCGCGGTGTCGTCGGTCAAGGCTCTCCCCCGGTCAGCCGATGTAGCTCATGACGTGCTTGATGCGGGTGTACTCCTCGAACGAGTACGTCGACAGGTCCTTGCCGTAGCCCGAGTGCTTGAAGCCGCCGTGCGGCATCTCGGCCGTGATCGGGATATGGGTGTTGATCCACACGCAGCCGAAGTCCAGTCGGCGCGAGACGCGCAGCGCGCGGGCGTGGTCGCGGGTCCACACGCTGGAGGCCAGCCCGTACTCCACGGAGTTGGCCCAGGCCACGGCGGTGTCCTCGTCGGTGAAGCGCTGGACGGTGAGGACGGGACCGAAGATCTCGTCGGTGACCAGTTCGTCGCCCTGGCGCAGCCCGGAGACGACGGTGGGCGCGTGGAAGAAGCCCTCCCGCCCGACCCGGGTGCCGCCGGTGAGGATCTCGGCGTGGTCGGGGACCCGTTCCAGGAACCCGGTGACGCGGGCGAGCTGGTCGGCGTTGTTGAGCGGACCGTAGGCGGCGTCGGGACGGTCCGGTCCGGCGGTGACCGTGTCGCGGGCCCGCTCGGTGAGCGCGGCGGCGAGGTCGTCGTGGACACCGGGGGCGGCCAGGACGCGGGTGGCCGCGGTGCAGTCCTGGCCGGCGTTGAAGAACCCGGCCTCGGCGATGCCCGCCGCGGTCCGTTCGACGTCGGCGTCGTCGAAGACGATCACGGGGGCCTTGCCGCCGAGTTCCAGGTGCAGGCGCTTGAGGTCGCGCGCCCCGGCGCGGGCGACCTCGAACCCGGCCCGGGTCGAGCCGGTGAGGGAGATCAGGGCGGGGATCGGGTGGTCGACCAGGGCGCGTCCGGTGTCGCGGTCGCCGCACACCACGTTGAACACCCCGGCGGGGAGGAACTCGGCGGCGATCTCGGCGAGCAGCAGGGTGGAGACCGGGGTGGTGTCCGAGGGCTTGAGGACGACGGTGTTCCCGGCGGCGAGCGCGGGGCCGATCTTCCAGGCCGCCATGGCCATCGGGTAGTTCCAGGGGGTGATCTGCCCGACCACGCCGAGGGGTTCGCGGCGAATCCAGGAGGTGTGGTCGCGCAGGTACTCGCCCGCGGCGCGGCCCTCCAGGTTGCGGGAGGCCCCGGCGAAGAACCGCAGGGCGTCCAGGACCTGGCCGATCTCCTCGGTGCGGGTGAGTCCGACCGGCTTGCCGCAGTTGCGGACCTCGGCGGCGACGAGTTCGTCGGCGCGGGCCTCCACGGCGTCGGCGAAGCGGTTGAGCGCGATCTGCCGTTCGGCCGGGGTCCAGTCCCGCCAGCCGCCGTCGAAGGCGCGGCGCGCGGCCCGGAACGCGGCGTCGACGTCCTCGGGCCCGGAGACGGGGGCGGTGGCGAAGACCCTCCCCGTGGCCGGGTCGACGAGGTCGCTCCGGCGGCCCTGTGCGGTGTCGGCGTACCCGCCGTCGACGAAGTTGCGCAGGTGGTCGGGTCGGGGACCTCGGGTCACGGCGGCTTCCCTGGGGTCGGGCGCGGCGGGCGCGCGGGTGCGGGTGGACCGGGACTGGTCACACTGTCACCCCCGCGCGGCGACTTCAAGCGGCCCCGTCGGGTGCGGTGCCCGCGTCTACGGACGCCTCGGTGGCCGCCGTGGCCCGTGGCCGCCTACCCGAGGTACTCGGCGCGCACGGCGTAGATGGCGGCCTCGGTGCGCGAGTGCACCTGGAGCTTCTCCAGGATGTTGCGGACGTGGTTCTTCACGGTGTTCTCGGTGATGAACAGGCGTTCGCCGATCTCCCTGTTGTTCAGGGAGCGTGCCAGCAGTTTGAGGACCTCGGTCTCCCGGGGCGTGAGTTCGGGGATGGCGGGGGCGGCCCTGGGGGCGCGCTCCTGTTTGGCCAGCCCGGCGAACTCGCCGATGAGCTTGATCGCCATCGCCGGGTTGATGAAGGACTGGCCCTCGGCGATGGCGCGGACGGCGCGGGCGATGTCGGTGACGGCGATCTCCTTGAGGAGGTAGCCGGTGGCCCCGGCCTTGAGGGCCTCGAAGAGGTCGGCCTCGTCCTCGCTCATGGTGAGCATGACGAACTTGACCTCGGGAACGGCCGCGCGGATTCTCGGGCAGGCCTCGATGCCGGTGGAGTTGGGCATCATCACGTCCATGAGCACGACGTCGGGTCGGAGTTCGGTGGCGAGCACCACCGCCTCGTCGCCGTCGGCGGCCTCACTGACCACGTCGATGTCGGCTTCGTCGTTGAGGACCGAGACCAGGCCGCGCCGGAAGAGGGCGTGGTCGTCGACCACGAGTACCCGGATGGGGGCGCTGGGGGCCGTGGCCTCTTCTGTGGCGTAGTTCAACCGAGCGGGTGACGGGGGGTGGGGACTCACCAGAACTCCTATTGCGCATAACCGAAATACCGGGTTTCCGGATCGGCTCGCTGACGGCGGGTTCAAGAATCCAGACAAAGGGGGATTTCACTAGTGAATCCTCCCCCAGCGAGGCTCTCCTTACTGTCCCATAAGTGTTCAGGGAACGGTATGTGCTTGGAATTCCCCGACCGGTTCCGCCCGACGGTCCACCCGGCTATCCGCCCTGCTCGGCACGCTCCAGAGCGGCCAGCGCGGTCACCGCCCCCAGCTCCCAGCAGGCCTCCCGGGCCCCTGCGTCCGGTCGGCCCGTCACGGTGACCGGCGGGCGGTGTCGGTGCCAGCCCATACCCTTGGCCACCGACTCCACCGAGCGGACCGCTCCGGAGGTGTCGTTGTCGCCGTGAACGTACAGCGCGTACGGAAGCCCCTGGGTATCCACCTGCACGGGGTAGTACACGGAGTCGAAGAAGTGCTTGAGGGCCCCCGACATGTAACCGATGTTGGCGGGGGTACCGAGTACCACCGCGTCCGCTTCGAGCAGGTCGGTCGCGTTCGCGGAGAGTGCGGCCTTGACCTGCACTCGTACGCCTTCGATATCGTCTGTTCGGGCGCCGTCGAGCACCGCGTCCAGTAGTTCCCTGGTGGCGGGTGAGACCGTGTGGTGAACGATGAGCAGTCGTGCCATGCCCCCACAGTAGGCAGATCCCCCTGGCGTGGCCCGGTCACACGCTCCCGCTCACCGTGAGCACCGCGCAAGAAAGCCAAGGACACCATGACTCAGCCTCCTCCTCACGGACAGGACCCCTACCAGGGCCCTCCCTACGGTTCCTCCACCGGCGGCCAGCCGCCCATGGGCCCCTCCACCGGCGGTCAGCCGCCCATGGGCCCGCCCCCCGGCGGGATGCCCCCTGGCGGGATGCCGCCGATGGGTCCGCCGCCCGGCGGCATGCCTCCGGGTGGAATGCCCCCCGGTGGCATGCCCGGCGGACCGCCCCCGATGGGCCCGCCCCCGGGCGGTATGCCCCCGGGCGGCCCCGGCGGCCCCTACGGCGGCGACCCCTACGGCCCGGGCCCCGGCCCGGAGTTCGGCGGCGACCCCTACGGCGGCCAGTACGGCCCGCCCACCCCGCCCCCCTCCAAGGGCAGCGGCCCCTGGCTGTGGATCAGCCTGGGCTGCGGCGGCCTCTTCGTCATCGGCGTGGCCCTGGTCGTGCTGCTCGTCTTCTTCTTCGCCGACAACGAGGGCGGCGGTGACGGCGGCGGCGGAACGACCGGCGGCACCGAGGAGACCGAGGGCACGGACGGTACCGACGGCTCCGGAGGGTCGACCGGCGGCGACACCAGCACCGGGCTCGGCAACGCCGAGCGCTCCAACCCGGACCTGCCGGGCATGGGTGAGGAGGTGGAGCACAACGGCATGCTCTTCACCGTCACCGAGGTCGAGACCGGCGTCACCGAGGTCGGCTCGTTCACCCCGTACGGCGAGTACGTCGTGGTGTGGGTGGAGGTCGCCCCGGCCGGGAGCGACCCGATCACGTTCTGGCGCGACGAGCAGAACCTCTACACCTACGACGGCACGGCCATCGGCGAGGACTACGCCGCCACCCTGGAGTTCTCCAGCGAGATGATGAACGTCTCGATCGACCCCGGCGACTCCCTCGTGGTGCCGATCGTCTTCGACGTCGACGACGCCTCCGACATCTCCTACATGGGCCTGAGCGCCGAGACCTTCGGCGGCTCCGAGGTCGAGGTGGACGTCACCGGCTGACCCGCCTCCCCCGGCCGCTCGCGCACCGGAACACCGCTGGCCGAGGGCGGCCGGGCACCCGCCCGGCCGCCCTCGGCCGCATGTGCGAAGGCACGAAATCGGCGACCGCCCTCCCCGCCAAACCTGTCGGTTCGGCCGAACCGGAACCGCCCGGCACGGGACACGGGTGAACCCTGGCCACGGCAGTCACCGGGGCCACCCGTTTCTTTCCCGTCCGCCGGGATGTCGGACGTTGACCGGCCAATCTCCTCTTACCTAGGGTGCGACCTCTACGACGCACCGACCCCGCCCGCGACCGGCCCTCCCCGAAGAGCGGGGGCACCCGGTCGCGCCGCGGTCGGAGGCGGACGCACCAGGCGTTCTTCGCCGCCAGCTGTCGGGGCGGCGCTCGAAGAGGAGCGAGGGAACCATGCCGCACACCGTCCGGGCCGCACTCGTCCAGACCGAGTGGACCGGTGACGCCGAATCCATGACGGCCGCCCACGAGAGATACGCGCGCGAAGCCGCCGCCCAGGGAGCACGGGTCATCGGCTTCCAGGAGGTCTTCAACGCCCCCTACTTCTGCCAGGTGCAGGAGGCCGAACACCACCGCTGGGCCGAACCCGTCCCCGGCCCCACCGTCACCCGTTTCAGCGCCCTGGCCAGGGAACTGAACATGGTCATGGTGCTGCCCGTCTTCGAGGTCGAGGGCCCCGGGTTCTACTACAACACCGCCGCCGTCATCGACGCCGACGGCACCTACCTGGGCAAGTACCGCAAGCACCACATCCCCCAGGTCAAGGGCTTCTGGGAGAAGTACTACTTCCGCCCCGGCAACCTCGGCTGGCCGGTCTTCGACACGGCGGTCGGCCGGATCGGCGTCTACATCTGCTACGACCGGCACTTCCCCGAGGGCTGGCGGGCCCTCGGCCTGGGCGGGGCCCAGATCGTCTACAACCCCTCCGCCACCAGCCGGGGCCTGTCCGCCTACCTGTGGAAGCTCGAACAGCCCGCCGCGGCCGTGGCCAACGCGTACTACGTGGCCGCCATCAACCGGGTCGGGGTCGAGGAGTACGGCGACAACGACTTCTACGGGACGAGCTACTTCGTGGACCCGCGCGGACGGTTCGTCGGCGACGTCGCCTCCGACACCGACGCGGAACTGGTCGTGCGCGACCTCGACCTGGACCTGGTCGACGAGGTCCGCCAGCAGTGGGCCTTCTACCGCGACCGCAGGCCGGACGCCTACGGTCCGCTGGTGGAGGGGTGACGCCATGACCCGAACCCTCATCAGCGGCGGCCTGGTCGTCACCTCCGCCGAAGAGCTGGAGGCCGACGTCCTCGTCGAGGACGGCCGTGTGGCGGCCCTCGCCCTGCGCGGCAGCGACCCGGCCCGGAGCTGGGCCCGGAGCGGCGCCGCGACCATCGACGCCACCGGCCACTACGTCGTCCCGGGCGGTGTGGACGGCCACACCCACATGGAGATGCCGTTCGGCGGCACCCAGTCCGCCGACACGTTCGAGACCGGCACCCGGGCCGCGGCCTGGGGCGGCACCACCACCATCGTCGACTTCGCGATCCAGCGGCCGGGCGAGTCCGTGCGTTCCGGGGTGGAGGCCTGGAGGGCCAAGGCGGACGGCAACTGCGCGATCGACTACGCCTTCCACGCGATCCTGTCCGACGTCAACGAGTCGTCGCTCAAGGAGATGGACGCCCTCGTCGACGAGGGCGTCACCTCGTTCAAGCTGTTCATGGCCTACCCGGGGGTGTTCTACAGCGACGACGGGCAGATCCTGCGGGCCATGCAGCGCGGCGCCGCCAACGGGGCGCTCACCATGGTGCACGCGGAGAACGGCATCGCCATCGACGTGCTGGTCGAACAGGCCCTGGCCGAGGGCCGGACCGACCCCCGGTACCACGGAGAGGTCCGCAAGGCGCTGCTGGAGTCGGAGGCCACCCACCGCGCCGTGCAGCTCGCCCGTGTGGCGGGCGCCCCGCTGTACGTCGTGCACGTGTCCGCCACCGAGGCCGTGGCCGAGCTGGCCCGCGCCCGCGACCTCGGCCTCAACGTGTTCGGCGAGACCTGCCCGCAGTACCTGTTCCTGTCCACCGACAACCTCGCCGAACCCGGGTTCGAGGGCGCCAAGTACGTGTGCTCCACGCCGCTGCGCCCCCGCGACCACCAGGAACACCTGTGGCGGGCGCTGCGCACCAACGACCTGTCCGTGGTCTCCACCGACCACTGCCCGTTCTGCTTCGTCGGGCAGAAGGACCTGGGCACGGGCGACTTCTCGAAGATCCCCAACGGCATGCCGGGCGTGGAGCACCGGATGGACCTGCTGCACCAGGCCGTGGTGGAGGGCCGGATCAGCCGCCGCCGGTGGATCGAGCTGGCCTGCGCCACCCCGGCGCGCATGTTCGGGATGTACCCGAAGAAGGGCACCGTGGCCCCGGGCGCCGACGCGGACCTGGTGGTCTACGACCCGAACGCGGAGCAGACCCTCTCCGCCGCCACCCACCACATGAACGTGGACTACTCCGCGTACGAGGGGAAGCGGGTGACGGGCCGGGCCCGCACCGTGCTCTCACGGGGCCGCGTGATCGTGGACGACGGCACCTACCTGGGCGCGGCCGGTCACGGCTCCTACGTGCCCCGGTCCACCTGTCAGTACCTGGTCTGAGGAGGAACCCATGGACTTCGGACTCGTCCTCCAGACGGACCCGCCCGCCGACCTACTGGTCGAGCGCATGGTGCGCGCCGAGCGGCGGGGGTTCACGCACGGCTGGACCTTCGATTCGGTGGTGCTCTGGCAGGAGCCCTTCGTCATCCACAGCCGGATTCTGGACCGGACCGAGCGGATGGTCGTCGGCCCCATGGTCACCAATCCGAGCACCCGCTCGTGGGAGGTGACCGCCTCGACGTTCGCCACCCTCAACGACATGTACGGGAACCGGACGATCTGCGGGATCGGCCGGGGGGACTCGGCGATGCGCGTCGCCGGGCGCGGACCCGCCACGCTGGCCCGGCTCTCCGAGGCGATGACGGCGATCAAGGACCTCGCCGAGGGCCGCGAGGCCGACGTGGACGGCGCGACCCTGCGCATCCCGTGGGTGCGCGACGGTTCCCTGCCGGTGTGGATGGGCGCGTACGGCCCCCGGGCCCTGGAACTGGTGGGGCGCAAGGCGGACGGGTTCGTCCTCCAGCTCGCCGACCCGTACCTGACCGAGTGGATGGTGCGGGCGGTGCGGTCCGCCGCTGTGGCGGCCGGGCGCTCCCCCGACGAGGTGAGGGTGTGCGTGGCCGCGCCCGCCTACGTCACCGACGGCTCCGAGGAGGGGCTGGCGCACGCGCGGGAGCAGTGCCGGTGGTTCGGGGGGATGGTGGGCAACCACGTCGCCGACCTCGTGGCCCGGTACGGAGAGCACTCGGACATGGTGCCCGAGGAGCTCACCGACTACGTCAGGGCCAGGAAGGGCTACGACTACAGCCACCACGGCCGGGTGGACAACCCCGACACCGACTTCGTGCCCGACGCTATCGTGGACCGGTTCTGCGTGATCGGGACGGTGGCCGAGCACGTCGAGAAGCTGGAGCGGCTGCGTGCGGCGGGGGTGGACCAGTTCGCGGTCTACGCCATGCACGACGACGTCGACGGAGTGATCGACGCCTACGGGCGGGAGGTCGTCCCGGCGCTGTCGGGGAGCCCCACGACCTGACGCCGACGCCCCGCCGAAGCGCGGGCCGGGCCCACGGGGCGGGACCGGCCCGCGCCCCCTCCGGTGGACGTCAACACGGCACGGATGACGTGCGAAGATATTCGACGGTCTACAACAGACCAGGATCTTTCGGGCGCGCCCGGGATCACCTCCCGGGCCGCGCGCGTGGGCCCGGCGCCCGCGCCCCGCCCTCCGTCAGCACCACCGAAACACAGGTGTCCCGTGTCCGAAGCCCCCTCCACACCAGAGTCGACCTCCCAGGTCGTGCACCCCGACGGGCGCGTGTCGATGCCCGAGGGGACCACCCTCCCCGACAGCCCCTACGTCAACGACGACCTCCAGCCCGTCCCCATGTCCAAACGGACCTGGGGCACCGGGAGCTTCACCGCGCTGTGGGTGAGCATGTCGGTGAGCATCCCCGCCTGGACGCTGGCCAGCGGGCTGATCGCCGCCGGAATGGACTGGCGCCAGGCCATGGTCACCATCGTCCTGGGCAACCTGATCGTGCTCCTGCCGATGGTGCTGACCGGTCACGCCGGAGCCCGGTACGGCATCCCGTTCCCGGTGTTCGCCCGCTCCTCCTTCGGGCTGCGCGGCGCGAACCTGCCCGCGCTGCTGCGCGGGGCGGTCGCCTGCGGCTGGTTCGGCATCCAGACGTGGGTCGGCGGGCAGGGCGTGTACGTCCTGGCCGGTCGCCTGTTCGGCGACCCCTGGACCAACGCGGCCGCATTCGGCGACCACCCGTGGACGCTGTGGCTGTCCTTCGGCCTGTTCTGGCTGGTGCAGGTCGCCATCATCCTGTGGGGCATGGAGGGCGTGCGCAAGCTCCAGGTGTGGGCCGCGCCGCTCATGGCGGTCGGCGGCGTCGCGCTGCTGGTGTGGATGGCCGTCGAGGCGGGCGGGTTCGGCCCGATGCTCAGCACCGAGAACAGCCTCGGCTGGGGCCCGGCGTTCTGGGTGCTGTTCTTCCCGTCGCTGATGGGCGTGATCGGCTACTGGGCGACGCTCACCCTCAACATCAGCGACTTCACGCGCTTCGCCTCCTCGCAGCGCTCGCAGGTCGTCGGCCAGTCGCTGGGCCTGCCCACCACGATGACGCTGTTCTCCCTCATCGCCGTGATGGTCACCGCCGGAACCTCCGTCGTGTACGGCGAGGCGCTGTGGAACCCGATCGACGTCGTGAACCGGATGGGCAGCGGGATCGGCCTGCTCTTCGCGATCTTCGTGGTGCTGCTGGCGACGGTGTCCACCAACATCGCCGCGAACCTGGTGGGTCCGGCCTACGACCTCGCCAACCTGAAGCCGAACTGGTTCAGCTTCCGCGTCGGCGCCATCACCACGTCGTTCCTCGGGGTCATGATCTTCCCCTGGAAGCTCATGGAGGACGAGAACGTCTACATCTTCGCGTGGCTCGGCACGGTGGGCAGCCTGCTCGGCGCCGTGGCGGGCATCCTGCTCGCCGACTACTGGCTGCTGCGCCGCACCCGTGTCGACCTGCCCGCGCTCTACACGCGCGGTTCGGTGTACTGGTACGCGAACGGCTGGAACTGGCGGGCCCTGGTCGCCTTCGGCGCGGGCGCCCTGCTGGCCGTGGGCGGAGCCGACCTGCCGGTGGGGTCGGAGGGCCCCTTCATCTCGTTCCTGGCCCCGCTCGCCGACTACGGCTGGGTGGTGGCCCTGGTCACCGCGCTGCTGCTGCACTGGGCGCTCGGCACCCTCCTCCCGGACCGGCGTCTGCGCGAAGGCGACCCGACCTCCCCGGAGGCGACGACCGCTCCCGCCGCCTGAACCGGACGGGCGCCGAGGGGCGCCGCGCGGGGTCGGTCCCCCGCGCGGCGCCCTCACCCGGCGGTGCCCCCGTCGACGCCTCCAGGACGCGCCGAGGGCCAGAGTGGTTGCCCACACCGCCGCTGGTGGCCACATCCGGCATACCGCCCCTCATCGGACGACACGCGCGCAACCGCCCCGACCGGCACCCGCCCCAGGGTGCGACCGTGCCCAAGAGCACGGCATGTTTCGTTGTTTTCCGTGGTCAGAGGGGGGTAACGTCGAAAATCGCGCACATCCTCCGTGCAGCGGACGCAAGGGGTCGGCGACCACAGAGCCGCTCAGGCACGCACGCTTCGCCGCGTCACCGTGGACATCCGCCCTACCGGCGCGTAAACCAGTTCGTGCCCCATGCCGTCATCAATGTGGTGTTCCCACGCGAACCAGGCGTGAACACCAGAACAACGTCAGTACACCATCCGCGCAACCCCACCCCTCTCGGGTGTCACGGTTAACCGCGTCTCGGCCTGACGTGCCGCCACCGTGCACGTTGTTCCCCCAAGGTCGGGCACCGAGTTCCCACGAGTTCCACGGGAGACGAACTTGCCTGATATCACCGCCTCGCGCCCCAAGCCCGCGCCGGCCACCCGTACCGTGGCCGTGGTCCTGGCCGGAGGCAGCGGCCAGCGCATCGGCCTCGCCACGCCCAAACAGCTGCTCAAGATCGCCGGGAAGACGATCCTGGAGCACACGCTCACGGTCTTCGAGCAGGCGCGGGGCGTCGACGAGGTCATCGTGATGATGAACCCCGGGTTCGTCGCCGACGCGCAGAACATCGTCGACCGGGCCGGGCTGGCCAAGGTCACGCAGGTGATCCCCGGCGGCACCTCCCGCAACGCCACCACGCAGCTGGCCCTGGACGCGCTGGCGCACCTGCCCGCGCAAACCACCAACGTCCTCTTCCACGACGCGGTCCGGCCGATGCTCTCCCAGCGCGTGATCGACGACTGCGTCACCGCGCTCGACACCTTCGAGGCCGTGGACGTGGCCATTCCGTCCTCGGACACGATCATCGAGGTCGACGACGAGCTCATCACCGACGTCCCGACCCGGTCGCGGCTGCGCCGGGGGCAGACACCGCAGGCCTTCCGCCTCGCGACCATCCGCGACGCCTACACGCGCGCGTGGGAGGACCCCGACTTCGAGGCCACCGACGACTGCTCCGTCGTCCTGCGCTACTCCCCCGGCGTGCCGATCCACGTGGTCGCGGGCGAGGAGCAGAACATGAAGGTCACCCAGCCGGTGGACATCTTCATCGCGGACAAGCTCTTCCAGCTGGCCACCTCGTCGACCCCCGAGTTCTCCGAGGACGACTACGCCCGCGAGCTCGCCGGCAAGACCGTGGTGGTCTTCGGCGGCAGCTACGGGATCGGCGCCGGGGTCGCGGACCTCGCCGAGCTGCACGGGGCGCGGGTCTTCCGCTACTCCCGCAGCGCCACCCGCACCAACGTCGCCAACCCGGACGACGTGGCGGGCGCCCTGGAGCAGGCGCACTCCGCGACCGGACGCGTCGACTACGTGGTGAACACCGCCGGGGTCCTGCGCATCGGGCGGCTGGACCAGACCGACCCCGCCGAGGTGGAGGACACCCTGCGGGTCAACTACCTCGCGCCGGTGAACATCGCCCGCGCCGCGTTCCCGTACCTCAGACAGACCGGCGGCCAGCTGCTGCTGTACACGTCCAGCTCGTACACGCGCGGACGCGCCGAGTACAGCCTGTACTCCTCCACCAAGGCCGCCACCGTCAACCTCACCCAGGCGCTGGCCGACGAGTGGTCGGCGGACGGGGTGCGGATCAACTGCATCAACCCCGAGCGGACCCAGACCCCCATGCGCACGAAGGCGTTCGGCGAGGAGCCCGCCGGGAGCCTGCTCAGCTCCGACCAGGTCGCCCGCACCTCCGTGGACGTGCTGCTCTCCGACCTCACCGGCCACGTCGTCGACGTGCGCCGCGAGAGCCCCGCCCTGTCCCCGGCCGGCGCACGCGCCCAGGAGAAGGAACGGGAAGGGGCCAAGTGAAGAACTACCTCTCGCGGATCGGCCTGGACCGCACCGCGCTGGCCGTCCTCGGGATCATGGGCCTGACCTTCCTGCTCCAGGCGGTCGAGGTCGCCATGGCCCAGGTGTGGGTCTTCGGCCTGCTGGCGCTGGTCCTGTACGCCACCGAGTGGCTGGTGTCCCAGCGCGTCACCGTGCTCAACAAGGTCCTCAGCCGCATCCGGGTCGGGCTGACCGTGCGCACGCTGGCCCGCCAGGCGCTGGTGCTCGCGCTGTACGTCTCCATGGACGCGGTGGGCACCCCGGCCTACTGGTGGACGGCGGGCGGCGTGGCCGCGTTCTTCGTGCTCACCCTGGTGTACGACCTCGTCCGCCACCAGGTGTTCCGCCGGGCGCGGACGCCGGTCAAGACCCGCAACCTGGACCTGCCCGGGATCTCCATGCCGGAGATCCCCGCGCCGCTGCGCTCCCTGCCGATGAGCCGCGTCCTGCTGGCCGACCTCCCGCTCGTCCTGGGCGCGGTCGGCCACCTGGCGGGCGGCCCCGCCGCGCTGGCGGCGGCGGGAGCCTCGCTCACGGTGCTGCTCGCCCTGGGCGCCGTCCTGTTCGCGACCCCGGTGTTCCTGGCCCACCTGCGGGCGCCCTCCGACGAGGAGGTCATCGAGGGGGTCAACCGCGCGCTGCGCAAGACCCGGCCCGAGGTGGTCCTGTACTTCACCTTCGGTGTGGGCGAGCAGAACGCCGTCTACCAGGCGAACATGTGGTTGGACGCCCTGGAGAAGGCCGACCGGCGCGCCCTGGTGATCTTCCGCGAACGCGGGAACATGCCGCACTTGGAGCCGACGTCGCTGCCGGTGGTGTGCGTACCGCGCGCCGACGACCTGGCCGCCCTGGACCTGTCCGCGGTCCGGGTGGCGCTCTACCCGGGCAACACCGGCAAGAACATCCACCTGATCCAGCGCGCCGAGATCAAGCACGTGTTCGTCGGGCACGGCGACAGCGACAAGCTGCCCAGCAGCAACCGCGTGAGCCGCATCTTCGACGAGATCTGGGTGGCCGGCCGCGGCGGACGCGACCGCTACGAGCGGGTCCGGCACGCCATCGACGACCGCGACGTGGTCGAGGTGGGCCGCCCCCAGCTGGTGGCCGTCCAGGGGCACCGGCCGCCCGAGCGGCGCGCGGTACCCACCGTCCTCTACGCGCCCACCTGGGAGGGCGTGGACGACAACAACTACCTCACCTCGGCCGACACCGCCGGGCTCGAACTGGTCGAGCGCCTGGTCCGGGGGGCCGAGCCGGTCCGGGTGATCTACAAGCCGCACCCGCTGCTGGGGCGGCGGGCGCCGTCGGCCGGGGCCGCGCACCGCAGGATCATCGAACTGATCGAGGAGGCCAACGGCCGCCTGGACCCGGTCTCACCCGAGGCCGAGCGGGAGCTCGCCGCACTCCGGGAGCGCGTCGACGCCTTCCGGGAGAGCGCCGCCGAGCAGCACCTGACCGCCGAGGACCTGGTCGGCTACCGGGAGCTCCTCGACCGCTGGCACTCCCTGTACTGGGCCTCGTCCGGTCCGCTGCGCCACCACGTCGTCACGGGGACGGTGCCGTCGCTGTTCTCGTGCTTCAACGAGTCCGACGTGATGGTCAGCGACATCTCCAGCGTGGTCGCCGACTTCGTGGCCAGCGGGAAGCCCTACGCGATCGTGGAGATGCAGGGCACCGACGACGAGGAGTTCCGCCGCCAGTTCCCCTCCGCGGGCGCGGGTTACGTGCTGCGTCCCGGGCTGGCCGGGCTGGAGACCGTCCTGGCGGCGGCCCGCGAGCCGGTCGGCGACGAGCTGGCCGACCGCCGGGCGGTGCTCAAGCGGTACCTGCTGGGTCCGGACCACCCGGACTCGCTGACCCGTTTCAACGCGGCCGTGAACGACCTCTACGAGAGGGCGCTGCGGGACTTCCCCATCGGCGTCTTCGCGGAGCCGGTCCCGGCCGACCCCTTCCGGGGCCAGACCGGCACGCCGGTGTCCGTGGGCGACTGACCGGGGACGACCGACGACTCGGAAGGGGGCCCGCGCACACCGCGCGGGCCCCCTTCCGTGTGACCGCCCACACATGTCGTCCCTGCTCAGGGATACGCATTCACACAGATTTCATCTCGACTCGACAACAGCACACGTCCCTCACACGGGACACACCCCGATGCTGCTGATACTGGACCGGCAGGGCCTCTCCCTCAGCCCCACCACACTCCTGGTACACAGGCCGTCACTCCGACGGCCCGGCTGCCCCCTGCCCTCCTTCGAGCCCGAGGCAGACCCGTGTCCGTTCCCGCCCTGAATCGCGCCCCCGACGCCGTCACGACCCGCGTGACCGCCCCGGGGAGCCGTCGCCGCCCCGACATCGAAGGGCTGCGCGCCGTCGCCGCCCTGCTGATCGCCGTCTACCACATCTGGTTCGGCACGGTCTCCGGCGGTGTCGACGTCTTCCTGCTCCTCACCGGATTCCTCATCACGGGGTCCCTGGTCAGGGCGATGGAGCGCGACGGCCGCGTCGACCTCGCCGCCTTCTGGACCAAGTTGGTGAAGCGGCTCTTCCCCGCCGGGGCGGTGGTGCTCGGCGCCGTCCTGCTGATGGCGTACGCGTACTTCCCCCGCTCCCAGTGGACCACCGTCATCGACGACGTGTGGGCCGCGGCGCTCTACTACGGGAACTGGCACCTGGCGCTGGGCTCCGTCGACTACATGGCGGAGAACTCCGCGGCCAGCCCCGTCCAGCACTTCTGGTCCCTGGCGGTGCAGGGGCAGTTCTACCTGCTGTGGCCGCTCCTGGTCTGCGGGGCCGCGCTGCTCGCCGTCCGGCTGGGCCGGTCGGCGCGCCGGGGCGCGGCGGTGGCCGTGGGCACGGTGTTCGCCGTCTCGTTCGGCTACTCGCTGTGGATCACCGCGACCGCGCCGGTGTGGGCCTACTTCGACACCGGGGCCCGCTTGTGGGAGCTGGCCCTGGGCGGCCTCCTCGCCCTGTTCGTCCACCGGGTGGACCTGCCGGGGTGGGCGCGCACCGTCGCGGGGTGGGCCGGCCTGGCCGCGCTGGTGCTGTGCGGTCTCGTGATCGGCGACTCCCTGCCCTACCCGGGGTACGCCTCCCTGTGGCCCACCCTGGCCGCGCTGCTGATCATCCTGGCGGGCGCGGGCACGGCCGCCAACGGCAGGCTGTCCGCCAACCGCCTGTTGGGCGCGCGCCCGCTGACCTGGCTGGGCGGCCACGCCTACACCCTGTTCCTGTGGCACTGGCCGGTGCTGGTCCTGCACCTGGAGCTGACCGGCCTGGAGCGCCCCACCCCCGGCGGAGGCCTGCTGGTCCTGGGCGTGTCCTTCGCGGCGGCCCTGGCCACCAGCTGGATGGTGGACGGCGGCGTCAGCCGGGCGACACGACGGCTGCGCACCCCGGCGTGGTCCCTGGCCGCCGGGGTGCTCTTCGTGGTCCCGGTACTGGTCGCGGGCTCCCTGTGGGCGCAGTCGATCGAACGCGACCGGCAGCTGCGTACGGAACTCAGCTCGAACCCGCTCGCCTATCCGGGGGCGGCGGTCCACCTCGACCAGGACCTGGCCAGGAACCTGCCCTCCCTGCCCGTCTACCCGGACACGACCACGGTCGCCCGCGACACCATCGACCAGACCCGCGCGTGCAACGCCCTGATCGACCAGACCGAGGTGGTCACCTGCGAGTTCGGCGACCCGCGCTCCGACTACACGATCGCCCTCGTCGGCAGCTCCCACGTGCGGCACTGGTTCCAGGCGCTGGAGACCCTCGCCGACCAGCACGGGTGGCGGCTGGTCACGATGACCAAGAACGCCTGCCAGTTCAGTTCCGGCGAACAGCGGTACCGGGGCGAGGTCTTCACCGAGTGCGCCCAGTGGAACGACGGCGTCATGGCCGCCCTGGACGAGCTGGAGCCGGACACCGTCTTCACCCTGGCCTCGCTCACCAGCGTGCGCAGCGGCCCCGAGGAGCACGTCCCCGAGGGGTTCGTGGAGCGCTGGCGCCAGCTGGACGCACGGGGGATCGACGTCGTCGCGGTGCGCGACACACCCCGGTTCTCGTTCCGCGTCCCCGACTGCACCGACCGCAACCACCGCTCGGAGTGCTCCGAACCCGCGTCGCACTCGATGGCCGAACGGGCCCCCTACCTGGAGCTGGACGACGTCCCGGCCAACACCCGGTTCCTGGACATGACGGGCTACCTGTGCCAGGACGACGTCTGCCACGGGGTGATCGGGAACCAGCTGGTGTACTACGACACCAACCACTTCTCGTACTCGTTCTCGCAGTCGCTGGCCGCGGTCATGGAGCCGTACCTTCTGGAGGCGGCGGGCCGGGCGCCCGAGGCGGAGCTCACGCTGGCCGAGGCCGCCCTGTCCCCGGAGGAGGCCGCGGAGGCGGCGCGGGAGCACGACGGGAGTTCCTGAGCGCCCGAACCGAAGCCGTCAGCCGAGCTCGCCCCGCAGGCGGCGCAGGTGGAGGCCGCGCAGGCGGTCCACCCAGTCGTCGAGTTCGGGCGGGTGGAAGTGGTTCTGCTCGCCCCACTCCCGGCCGGGCCGCCGGAAGCGGGTGGCCCTCACGTCGGCCAGGGTGCCGAGCAGACCGCTGTCCTCGAAGACCGTGTTGCCCTGGCCCGGGCCCACCCCGAAGTCGGTGAGGACCAGGGTGGGCACCCGGTGCGCGAGGGCCTCCATCACCGCCGTGGACCCGACCGCGGCCAGTCCGCGCGCCCGGTCCAGCTGGTCGGACAGACGGCCGGAGCGGAACACCAGGACGTGGTCCTCCACGAGTTCGGCCCGGACCAGCGACCGCCAGGTCTCCACGAACGGGAGGCGGTCGCCCGGTTCGCGGCCCAGGTGGACCACGACCTCCAGGTCGGGGCGGTCCTCGGCCAGCTCGGTCAGGGCCAGCAGCACGTCGCGGCGCCCCCGCTCGGTGTCCGGCGCCCCCGGGTGGGCCGCGTACACCACACGGTCGCGCCGCGCGGCCCGGTCCGCGTCCGGGCGGCCCAGCGGAAGACTGCCCAGCCCCACCTCGCCCCGCACGCCCAGCCGCTCGCCCAGGTCGGCGTAGGCGGCGACCTCGCGCCGACTGTGCGCCACGAGCAGGTCGACCCGGGAGCGGTGCAGCCACTCCCCCTCCGAGGCGGGCAGGGACAGGCCGGGGAGCGCGGAGACCACCACCGGGCGGTACCGGCGCACGACGGACCCCAGGGAGCAGGAGAGCGTCTCCACCAGCGGCCCGGAACAGTTGAGCAGCACGACGTCGGGGCGGTGGCGCCGGACCAGGGCACGGACCTGGCGCGCGGTGAGCACCGGCACCCGCAGGCCCGCCTGGCGGCTGCCCTCGGTCTCGTCGCGGATGCGCGCCGGGGAGGGGGTCCGGTCGGTGCGGGCGACGGCGAGTCCGACGGTGGTACCGGCCCCGGAGAGCCGGTCGAGCATGGCGACGGTGAGGCCGACCCGCTCCGAGGAGTCGGCCACCGCCAGGATCGTGGGCGCCCCGACCCGGGTGGCGGGGCGGCTCCGAGTGGGAATGAGGGTCACGCGGCCGTCTCCTTGGCGCTCGGAAGGGAACACCAGGCTACACACGGAGAGTGACCACTCGGGAACACGTGGTGGGTTCACCGCCGGGCGACGCCGACGGCGGCCGCCCGGCTGGGACGGCCGCCGTCGGGGCCGGGTGGGCGCTACTCGCCCTTCCAGACCGGAGCGCGCTTCTCGGCGAAGGCGATCGCCCCCTCCATGGCGTCCTGGCTGACGAACACCGGACCCGCCAGCTCGTTCTGCCGCTCCCACATCTGGTCGCCGGACCAGTCGTCCGAGGCCTGGATGATCTCCTTGGAGACCTTCAGCGCCAGCGGACCGTTGGGCGTGATGCGGGCGGCCAGGGCCCGCGCCCCGTCCAGGGCGCCGCCGCTCTCGGTGAGCTGGTTGACCAGGCCCAGCTCGGCCAGGCGCCGCGCCCCGACGAAGTCGCCGGTCAGGGCGAACTCCATCGCGATGTTGCGCGGGATGCGGTGATGCAGGCGCAGCAGACCCCCGGCCCCCGCCACCAGGCCGCGCTTCACCTCGGGGATGCCGAACCGCGCGTCGTCGGCCGCCACGACCAGGTCGCAGGCGAGCACCGCCTCGAACCCGCCCGCGAGGGCGTACCCCTCGACCGCCGCGATCAGGGGCTTCTTCGGGCCGCGCTCGGCGAAACCGCCGAACCCGCGCCCCTCGACCACCGGGACCTCGCCCTTCATGAAGGCCTTGAGGTCCATCCCGGCGCAGAAGGTCCCGCCCGCGCCGGTGATGATGGCGACGTGCACGTCCTTGCGGGCGTCCACGTCGTCCAGGGCCTGGGCGATGCGCGTCGCGACCGCCGCGTTCACCGCGTTCTTCGCCTTGGGACGGTTGATGGTGATGACGGCGACGCCGTCCTCAGCCGTGTAGAGAACCTCGTCGGACACGGTGTCCTCCTACTTCGGGGGCATGCGGAGGCCGCCGTCGATCCGGACGACCTCGCCGTTGACGTAGCTGACCTCCAGCAGGGTCCGGGCCAGCTTGCCGAACTCGGCGGCGGTGCCCAGGCGCTTGGGGAAGGGGACCGGGGCGGCGAGGCGCTGCTTGAACTCCTCCGAGCCCGGGCCGTCGCCGTAGATGGGGGTCTCCAGGATGCCGGGGGCGATGGTGTTCACGGTGACGCCGATGGCCGCGAGGTCGCGCGCCGCCGGGAGGGTCATGCCGATCACGCCGCCCTTGGAGGAGGAGTAGGCGATCTGACCGATCTGACCTTCGATGCCCGCGAGGGAGGCGGTGTTGAGGATGGAGCCGCGCTCGCCGTCCTCGTTGACCGGTTCGGTCTTGGCGATCTCGGCCGCCGACAGACGCAGCACGTTGAAGGTGCCGATGAGGTTGACCTGGATGACCTTCTGGTAGCTGTCCAGGTCGTGGGGGTTGCCGTTCCGGTCCACCGTGCGGGTCGCCCAGCCGATCCCGGCGCAGGAGACCGCGACGCGGAAGGGCTTGCCGGTGTCGACGGCGGCCTGGACGGCGGCCTTGACCTGGTCCTCCTGGGAGACGTCGGTGGAGACGAAGACGCCACCGATCTCCTTGGCGACCGCCTCGCCGCGCTCGGCGTTGAGGTCGGCGACGACGACGGTGGCACCGGCGGAGGCGAGTTCCCTGGCGGTGGCCTCACCGAGGCCACTCGCGCCGCCCGAGACGAGGGCGGAGATTCCGTTGAGATCCATGGCCGCACTCTACAGAGAATGTGACCCGCGCACTAGAACCGGGTTCGGTTAATCATGGGTAACGCCTCTGACCAGTGCCCTTGGCACCCCAGTGGAGCGGGTATGAGGAAGGCACGCTACTTCTGTCGTCACTCAGCGCTACCTTCCTGTCATGCGGAGAACGGCGACACCAGGGTGGCCCCGGGAACCGACCCAGGAGGATTCGATGGCCGAGCCGCTCCCCGACTGGTTCCTCACCCCGCCCGGGGGCTGGACCGCAGATGACATGGACCGACTTCCCCCGGGAGCACCCCGGATGGAACTCATCGACGGAGCGCTCGTCTTGCTGTCCCCCCAGACCCGCTTTCACTCGCACGTCATGCGCCACCTGGCCAACGCTCTGGAGGAGGCGGCGCCGAAGAACGTCGACGTCATCGCGCGGATGACGATGAAGCTGGGCAGGTACCAGCGGCCCGAACCCGACATCCTCGTCTACGAGTTCGAGGAGGGGAAGGACGACCACCTCGACTGGTACCAGGCCACCCACGTCCCGCCCGAGGACGTGCTCATCGCGATCGAGATCGTCTCCCCGGAGTCGCGGGAGCGGGACCGCACCACCAAACCGACGAAGTACGCGGCAGCCGGAATCCCGCACTCCTGGCGGATCGAACCGGAGGAGACGGGACCCGCGATCCACGTGTACGAGCTCGACGGGGTCCGCGCCCCCCGCTACGTCCCCACCACCGTCGCCCGGGACCGGCTCACCCTGGACGTGCCCTTCCCCATCGACGTCGACGTGCGGGCGCTCACCCCCCGGCGCTGACTCACCACCGGGCCCTGCCCAGACGCGGCTGCCTGCGCCGCCTCCTCCCCCTCGGCAGGGCCTCCCGCGCGAGGTCGGCGGCGCCCACCAGCCCCGCCTGGTTGCCCAGGGCGGCGGCCACCACACGGGCCTCCGGCCGGTAGCCCCGGCCGGTCAACCCCCTGGCGAACGCGCTCCGGGCCGGGCCGAGCAACAGCTCGCCCACCTCGGACACGCCACCGCCGATCACGAACAGCTCCGGGTCGAAGGCGGCCGCCAGGTTGGCCAACCCCACCCCGAGCCAACCGCCCGCCTCCTCCAGGAGCTCCCGGCAGGCACGGTCCCCCTTGAGAGCCAACTCGCTCACCAGCGGACCGGTGATCAGCGCCGGCTCCCCGCCCACCGCCTGCCGCAGCGCCTCGGCCACCGGAGACCCGGCCGCGACCAGCTCCCGCGCCTCCCGGGTGAGCGCGTTACCGCTGGCGTACTGCTCCCAGCAGCCCCGGTTCCCGCACTCGCAACGGTGCCCGCCCGGCACCACCGTCATGTGACCGAACTCGCCCGCGATCCCGTAGCGGCCGCGCCGCAACTCCCCGCCCAGGACGACCGCGCCCCCGATTCCCGTCCCCAGGTTCACCACCACGACGTCGTCCACGCCGCGCGCGGCCCCCGCGCGCACCTCCGCCCAGGCCGAGGCGTTCGCGTCGTTCTCCACCACCACCGGCAGCCCCAGGCGCACCGACAGCGCGTCCCGGAGCGGCTCCTCACGCCACGACAGGTGCGGGGCGAACAACACCCGGGAGCGGCGCTCGTCCACGAACCCGGCCGCGCCCACGCCCACGGCCCGCACCCGGTACTCGCGCCGCAGCTCGGACACGACCGCCACGATCGTGTCCTCCACCACCGACGCGTTCCTGCTCCGGTCGGGAGTCTGTGTCCGCAGCCGCGCCAGCACCCTCCCGCCCGGTGTGACCACCCCGGCGGCGACCTTGGTCCCGCCGATGTCCACACCGATGGTCAGGGGGTGCCCGTACCGCCCGTCCGCCGCCATGCCCGCTCCACTCCGTCGTCCCAGGGCCGCGGGGCCCCGGTCGTCCGACCCTAGGGAGCGGCCCGCCCCGGGCCGCCCCACCACACCGCACACACACGAAAACGCGCACCCGGGCCACGGTGTGCCCGGATGCGCGCGCTCGTCGAAACGTCTCCCTAGCCGAGGGCGGAGCGCACCACGGCGGCGAGGCGCTCGGCCACCGCTGTGGCCTGCTCCTGCTCGGGGGCCTCCACCATCACGCGGACCTTCGGCTCGGTCCCGCTGGGCCGGATCAGCACCCGGCCGGTCTCGCCCAGCTCGGCCTCGGCCGCGCTGACGGCGGCGGCCAGCTCCTCGGACTCCGCCGCCCGCGACCGGTCCACGTCCGCGACGTTGATGAGCACCTGCGGGAGGCGGGTCATCACCTTGGCCAGCTCGGCCAGGCCCTGGCCCCGGTGTGCCATCGCGGCCAGCAGGTGCAGCCCCGTCAACAGGCCGTCGCCGGTGGTGGCGTGGTCCAGCAGGATCACGTGGCCGGACTGCTCGCCGCCCAGCCCGAACCCGGCGCGCTTCATCTCCTCCAGCACGTAGCGGTCGCCCACCGCCGTCTCCACCACGGTGACGCCCTCACGCGCCATCGCCAGCTTCAGACCGAGGTTGGACATGACCGTCACCACGAGGGTGTCCTTCGCCAGGCGCCCGGCCTCCTTGGCCTCCGTGGCCAGGATCGCGAGGATCTGGTCCCCGTCCACCACGTTGCCCTCGGAGTCCACCGCCAGGCAGCGGTCGGCGTCGCCGTCGTTGGCGATACCGGCGTCCGCGCCGTGCAGCCGCACCGCCTCCTGGAGCGCGCCGAGGCTGGTGGAACCGCAGCCCTGGTTGATGTTGTGGCCGTCCGGCCGGTCGCCGATCGCGATGACTTCGGCGCCCGCCCGGCGCAGCGCCTCGGGCGCGACCGTGCTGGCGGCGCCGTGGGCGCAGTCCATGACGACCTTGAGCCCGTCCAGGCGGTGCGGGAGCGAGTCCAGCACGTGCCGGGTGTACAGCTCGGCTCCGTCGTGGGACTCGGTGACCCGGCCGACAGCGTCGCCCACGGCGGGGGTCGACGGCACGCCGAGCATGCCCTCGATCTCCTCCTCCAGGGCGTCCTCCAGCTTCTGGCCGCCCCGCGCGAAGAACTTGATGCCGTTGTCCGGAGCCGGGTTGTGGCTCGCCGAGAGCATGACGCCGAAGTCGGCGCCCAGGGTCCCGGTGAGGTAGGCGACGGCCGGGGTCGGCAGCACGCCGACCCTGACGACGTCCACGCCGGTGCTGGCCAGACCCGCGACGACCGCGGCCTCCAGGAACTCTCCGGACGCCCGGGGATCGCGGCCGACCACCGCGAGCGGACGCCGCCCCCCGTCGGCGGCGCGCGTCAGCACCCGCGCCGCGGCGATGGACAGTTCCAGGGTGAGAGAAGCGGTCAGGTCGCGTCCCGCGAGACCGCGTACGCCGTCGGTTCCGAACAGCCGAGCCACAGGCGACAGCCCCTTTCGAAAGCGGTGCCGGAGAGAGCCGGCACCGGTGAAGTTCAGCGTGGCGGAGAAAGCCACCGAAAAAACAGCGAGCCCGCACGCCGTTCCCGACAGAGGGAACGGCGTACGGGCGAAAGCTCAGCCGAGCGGAAGCCGGCGCATGAGCATTAGCGCTTGGAGAACTGCGGAGCCTTGCGCGCCTTCTTGAGACCGGCCTTCTTCCGCTCGACCTCGCGGTCGTCACGGGTGAGGAAGCCGGCCTTCTTCAGGGTGGGGCGGTTGTTCTCGGCGTCCAGGGAGGCCAGGGCACGGGCGATGCCGTGACGCAGGGCTCCGGCCTGGCCGCTGGTGCCGCCGCCGTCCAGACGGGCGGAGACGTCGTAGGCGCCGTCGAATCCGAGGGAGACGAAGGGGTCCTTGACGGTCTGCTGGTGGACCTTGTCCGGGAAGTAGACGTCAAGCGGCTTGCCGTTGATCTTCCACTCGCCCGTACCGGGGGCGATGCGGACGCGGGCGACGGCCTGCTTACGACGACCGGTACCGGCGCTGGGGCCGGAGGCGGTGGGAACGTAGGCGGCGGTCGTCTCGTCCGACTCGCTCGTGTACTCGGAGGGGAACTCCTCCGGGTTCTCGGCGATTTCCTGCTCGACGGCTTCGATGCCGGTGGGCTCGGCCACGGTTATCCTCGTGCTTCCTGTGAAAGTCTGCGAACGCCTAGGCGGGCTGCTCGATCTTCTTCATTTCGAACGGAACCGGCTGCTGGGCCTGGTGCGGGTGCTCCGCACCGGCGTACACCTTGAGCTTCTTGCCCATCTGACGGCCGAGGGAGCCCTTGGGGAGCATGCCCTTGACAGCCTTCTCGATGGCCCGCTCGGGGTTCTTCTCCAGCAGGTCGGCGTACGCGATCGAACGCAGACCGCCGGGGTAACCGGAGTGCCGGTAGGCACGCTTCTGGTCCAGCTTCTTACCGGTCAGCGCGACCTTCTCGGCGTTCACGACGATGACGAAGTCGCCGGTGTCGATGTGGGGCGCGTAGTAGGGCTTGTGCTTGCCCCGAAGCAGCGTGGCGACCTGGCTCGCCATACGCCCGAGCACGAGATCGGTAGCGTCGACAACGTGCCACTGACGCTGGACATCGTTTGGTTTGGGGCTGTATGTGCGCACGATCGTTCGCCTTCGCTCTTCCAGTCGGCTGCCCCATCCCGAACGGGATGGTGGACTCGTATTACGGAACACCCCTACGGGTGCGGGGCCGAACAGCCGCCGCGGGTGCGGGGCTGTTACGTGGCCGGATGTCCCATGTCCAATCAGGACGACCCGGTCGTGAGTGCGCAGACGATGGTGCGTGGATCGGCACCCAGCTTCGGGAGTTTGGGGCCCACGGCAACTCAACGCACAACGACGAAATATCCTACCTGTCCACCCTAACGCAGGTCAAAGAGCGCGTAGGGCCGACCGATGGGATACGTCTGGCGGGAAAGCGCCGGGACGGGTTCACATCCGTGACCTCTCCGCCTT
Organism: Nocardiopsis sp. NPDC007018; assembly: GCF_040635075.1. Taxonomy (NCBI): domain Bacteria; kingdom Bacillati; phylum Actinomycetota; class Actinomycetes; order Streptosporangiales; family Nocardiopsidaceae; genus Nocardiopsis; species Nocardiopsis sp. NPDC007018. The sequence goes on along the minus strand of NZ_JBEYHA010000010.1, from coordinate 61,551 downwards.
TTATTATGCCTGTCGCCGGGAGTGCTTCGTCCTGCTCTCGCCCGCGCGTTGGTTACCCTTGCACCAAAAGGCCGGTATCCGCCCGGTACCACGGGCGGCGACCCGCACCTTGGAGACGCCCGTCACGATCGCCGAACGTCCGCTGACGCAGTACGGAAGCCACAACGCGGACACAGGCCAGGGTCCCGGCGAACCGCGGCCCAGTCCCACCCTCAGAGCCTTCGGAGACTCCCATCAGCACCCATCCGAACCCGCCTCAGTACGGCCCAGACGGACGACCTCTCCAGCCGGAGGCAGGCGACGGTCGGGACCTGCTCGGGGCGCCCTCCCAGCCCGAGGGCCAGCATTCCACATCCGGACCGCAGTGGCCGCACGCCACACCTGCCGCGGCCCCCTCCGGGCCGCAGTTCCCGCCGCACGCCGGGCCGAGCGGCCCGCAGGCGCCCCCGCCCGCGCCGGGCCTCCCCCCGCACGGCCAGTTCCCGCAGCCGCCCCGGGGAGCTACGGCGCCACAGGGTGTTCCCGGTGCGCACAGCGGTCCCCAGTTCCCGCCGCACGCCGGGCCGAGCGGCCCGCAGGCTCCGCAGACGCACGTCGGGCCGCCCCGTGGCGGCCTCCCGCCCGGAGCGCCGGGCGGACCCACCGGCGGCCACCCCGGAATGGGACATCTCACTCAGAGCGGGCCCAACGCGGCGCCCGGAGTGCCGCAGGGCGCCGTTCCCCCGGGCGGCCCCCAGGGACCCGCAGCGGTGCCCGGCAGGCCGGGCACCGGACCGCAGGCGCCCGGGCCGACCCCTCCCGGGCAGCCCCGACCCGGACAGCCGCATCCCGGGCAGACGCTTCCCCCCGGAGCGCCCCGGCCCCACCCCGGGCAGGGCGCCCCGCCGCCTCCGCTCACCCAGGGCCGCCCGCCCCAGCCGCCGACCGGTCCGCACCCGGGCCAGGCCGGTCCTCCTCCCGGCCATCCCGGGAGCGGCGCCCAGGTGCCGCCCGGCGGCCCCCAGGCCATGCCCACCGGCGGTCAGCCGTCGATGCGCGGCCCGATCCCTCCCCCGCCGAACGCGCTGCCGCCCGGCGGCCCCGGGACACTCCCCGGCGGCCCCGGTCCCCAGCCGCACGGCGGTCCGGGCGCCCCCGGCGTGCCCCCGCACGGAGCGCCCTCCTACCCGGCGGCGCCGACCGAGCCGCCCCGGCCCGCCGAGGAACCGGTCTTCCCGCCCGACGCCATGGGCGCGACCCAGAACCTGCGCGCCGTCCCCGCCGCGCCCGCGGGCAACGCCCGGCCGCTCTACCGGGACGAGGTGCCCGAGGACGCCGGAGCCGACACGGCCCAGTTCGACGTCCAGAGCGTGCGTGACGAGTACGACGACTACGACGACTACGACGACCGGGCCCCGCGCAGGCGCCCCCGGAGCCAGCTCATCCTCCTGGGCGCGGGCTTCGTCGCCCTGCTCGCCATCGCGGGCGGCGGCGCCTTCTACTTCGGGTTCGGTTCCGGCGGCTCCGGCTCTCCGGTCGCCGACGAGGACGCCGACTCCGGGTCCCTGGCGCCCGACGGACTCTTCCCCGAGGAGATCGAGATCGAGGGCCAAGGCACGTTCAGCCGCGTGGCCGTCGACGACACCGAGGACTGCGCCACCGGTACCCACGGCGACTACGGCACGGTCCTGGCCGACAACGACTGCCGACAGCTGGTGCGCGCCTCGTACCTGAGCGAGGACCAGAACCGGGCGGTCACGGTCGGGATCGCCGCCATGCCCAGCGACTCCGAGGCCGAGACGGCCCTGGGCGCGCAGGACCTGGTCGGCGCCGAGTGGTTCGCGGGCCTGCCCGGCGAGGAGGGCACCCCCGCCGAGCGCCTGGGCTACTCCGGCGGCCACGGCAGCAGCGGTCAGTGGGGCCGCTACCTCCTCTTCTCCCTGTCCGCCAACAGCGACGGCAGCGACGAGGAGACCGAGGACGGCTCCGACGCCACCGAGCTGCGCGACATCGGCGAGGGGTTCATCGAGAACGTCCACCAGGCGCTGGCCGACGACCGCGCCTGACAACGGCCGCCGCGCACGCGAACGGCGCCGCCCCCGGTCCACGGTCCGTGGTCGGGGGCGGCGCCGTTCCGCTTCGGCGGACTACTCCGCGTGGCCCTTGCAGGGCAGCTCGCGGACCCGCCGGGTGAGGCTCGCCCGGCCCGCCAGCTCCTCGTCCGCCGGATAGCGCACCTCCTCCAGGCTCAACCCCTGGGGGCCCACCACCTGGACCGACGAGTCGCGCACGGCGGCGCCCAGGACCCGACCCGGCCAGTCGACACCGCGCCGCCCGTCCCCCACCGTCACGAGAGCGCCCACGAGAGCGCGCACCATGTTGTGGCAGAACGCGTCGGCCTGGATCGTCCCGGCGATCAGGTGCTCGTCCTCCCGCACCCACTCCAGACGCAGCAGTTCCCGGATGGTGGTGGCGCCCTCACGCTTCTTGCAGAAGGCGGCGAAGTCGTGCTCACCGAGCAGCAGCGCGGCGGCCTCGTTCATCCGGTCGACGTCCACCGGGTGCCGGTGCCAGAGCACGTCGCGGCGGCGCAGCGGCTCCACGCCGTAGGGGGCGTCGCTGATCCGGTAGACGTACCTGCGGAACAGGGGCGAGAAGCGCGCGTCGAACCCCGGCGGCGCCACCCGGACACTGTTGACCCGCACATCCCCGGGCAGCACGCCGGCGAGCCTGCGCAGCACCCGCTCCCCCTCGGCCTCCCAGGTCGCCAGCGGCACGTCCACCTGCGCCACCTGGCCGCGCGCGTGCACACCCGCGTCGGTGCGCCCGGCGCACGTCACCGAGGCCGACGGCAGCCGCAGCACCTTCGCCAGCGCGGACTCCAGTTCACCCTGGACCGTTCGCCGGGTCGGCTGGGCCGCCCACCCGGAGAAGTCCGTGCCGTCGTAGGCGATGTCCAATCGCAGCCGGACGGTGGTCGTCTCGTTCTCGTCCATCCCCACCCCGCATCCGGGCGCACCCCCGTGGACGCGCCCCGGCCACCCCGGGGTCGCCGCGGCGACCCGGGTGACCCCGTGAAAAGAGAAGTGCCCGACCCCCGCGAGGGTCGGGCACTCGGCGAGCCTGGTACGCGGGCCCCTTGGCCCTGCGCACGGCAGCCCTACTTGCTCTCGGAGCTCTCCTCGGTGGCCTCGGGGGCCTCCGTGGCGGTGTCCTCGGCCGTGGCGGTCTCCTCGACGGGAGCGGCGGCCGGAGCGGCGGGAGCGTTCAGCGCCTCGACCAGCTCGATGACGGCCATCGGGGCGTTGTCGCCCTTGCGCGGACCGATCTTGGTGATACGGGTGTAGCCACCGGGACGGTTCTCGTAGCGCGGGCCGATCTCGGTGAAGAGCTCGTGCACCACGGACTTGTCCGTGATCTTGGTCAGCACCTGACGGCGGGCGTGCAGGTCACCGCGCTTGCCCAGCGTGATGAGCTTCTCGGCGTACGGACGCAGGCGCTTGGCCTTGGCCTCCGTGGTGCGGATACGGCCGTGCTGGAACAGCGAGGTGGCGAGGTTCGCCAGGATGTGCCGCTCGTGAGCGGGCCCGGAACCCAGACGGGCGCCCTTGGTAGGCGTGGGCATGGTGTCGTTCTCCTAGTGATGCGGTCCACGGCCGCACTCGGCCGGGGACCTTGGGGCGACGAAGGTTAGTACTGCTCCGTCTCGACGAAGGACTCACCCTCGTCGTCCTCGGAGCCGTAGGAGTCGGCCGCGGTGCTGGGGTCGAATCCGGGCGGGGAGTCCTTCAGGGACAGGCCCATGTCGATGAGCTTCTGCTTGACCTCATCGATGGACTTGGCACCGAAGTTGCGGATGTCCAACAGGTCCTGCTCGGAGCGGGCAACCAGCTCACCAACGCTGTGGATGCCCTCACGCTTGAGGCAGTTGTAGGACCGGACCGTGAGGTTGAGGTCCTCGATCGGCAGCGCCAGGTCCGCCGCGAGCGCGGCGTCCGTGGGCGACGGGCCCATGTCGATGCCCTCGGCGTCGACGTTGAGCTCACGCGCCAGACCGAACAGCTCGACCAGGGTCTTGCCCGCGCTGGCCACGGCGTCACGGGGACGGATGGCCGGCTTGGTCTCGATGTCGACGATCAGGCGGTCGAAGTCGGTGCGCTGCTCGACTCGGGTGGCCTCGACCTTGTAGGTCACACGCAGCACCGGCGAGTAGATGGAGTCGATCGGGATGCGACCGATCTCCTGCCCCTGCTGCTTGTTCTGCGTCGCCGAGACGTAACCGCGGCCGCGCTCGACCGTCAGCTCCATCTCCAGCTTGCCCTTGCTGTTCAGCGTGGCGATGTGCAGGTCGGGGTTGTGCACCTCGACACCGGCCGGCGGAGCGATGTCCGCGGCGGTCACCACACCGGGGCCCTGCTTGCGCAGGTACATCAGCACCGGCTCGTCGTGCTCGGAGCTGACGACCAGACCCTTGAGGTTGAGGATCATCTCGGTGACGTCCTCCTTGACCCCGGGCACGGTGGTGAACTCGTGCTCGACGCCCTCGATGCGGATGCTGGTGACAGCCGCACCGGGGATGGAGGACAGCAGCGTACGTCGGAGAGAGTTACCGATCGTGTAGCCGAAACCCGGCTCCAGCGGCTCGATGACAAACCTCGAACGCAGGTCCGAGACGACTTCCTCGGTGAGCGTGGGACGCTGTGCGATCAACATGGTCCGTGACTTCCCTTCCACATGGCCGCCCGCTATTTGACGGCCACCGGACGGACACCACCGGAAGCGGTGGCGTCCCCTGTTCGGATTCCTACCCGGTCCGCGCCGCTTCCCCACAGGGAGCGGCGGCGGACCACATCGCGGGGTGCCCGCGCGGTAGGAGGCGCGGGCACCGGTGCCGATCAGACGCGGCGGCGCTTCGGCGGACGGCAGCCGTTGTGCGGAACCGGGGTGACGTCCTGGATGGAGCCCACCTCGAGGCCGGTCGCCTGGAGCGAACGGATGGCGGTCTCCCGGCCGGAACCCGGGCCCTTCACGAAGACGTCGACCTTGCGGACGCCGTGCTCCTGGGCACGGCGGGCCGCGGCCTCGGCGGCCATCTGCGCGGCGTAGGGGGTGGACTTACGCGACCCCTTGAAGCCGACCTGACCCGAGCTGGCCCAGGCGATCACCGCACCGGTCGGGTCGGTGATGCTCACGATCGTGTTGTTGAACGTGCTCTTGATGTGAGCGTGCCCGTGGGCGATGTTCTTCTTTTCCTTGCGGCGCACCTTGCGCGCGGCACCCTGACGGCCCTTAGGCGGCATGAGCGAAACTCCCAGAGATCATCGGTCCGTGTGTATCTTCTCGGACGCGGTTGACAGGTCCGAGGCGGACTACTTCTTGCCGGCCTTCTTCTTGCCGGCCACGGTCTTCTTCTTGCCCTTGCGGGTGCGGGCGTTGGTCTGCGTGCGCTGACCGCGGACCGGAAGGCCACGACGGTGGCGAATGCCCTGGTAGCTGCCGATCTCCATCTTGCGACGGATGTCGGCCTGGACCTCGCGACGCAGGTCACCCTCGACCTGGTAGTTGGCGTCGATCCACTCGCGCAGCTTGACCAGGTCCTCTTCGGACAGCTGGTAGACGCGGGTGTTCCCGTCGACACCGGTGTTCTTCAGGGTTTCGAGGGCGCGCGTGCGGCCAACCCCGAAAACGTACGTGAGAGCGATCTCCACCCGCTTGTCGCGGGGGAGGTCAACGCCGGCAATACGTGCCATGTGGGCGAGACTCCATCCATGCATATGCGGAGGTCTGACCCGTTCCCTCCTCTCGTCGCCCAATCGACGAGGCCCCGGCCTCCGACCGGGGGTTCTCCCCCGCGCGTCCTGGACGGCGGGAGATCGGAACAGGTATTCGTTGTTTCACGTGCCCGGCGGGGAGCTGTTCTCCCTACCGGGTCCTCGCTGTGCGGAAGCCGCGGCGAGCGAGCCGGGGTGTTAGCCCTGGCGCTGCTTGTGACGCGGGTCCGAGCAAATGACCATGATCCGTCGGTTACGACGGATCACGCGGCACTTCGCGCAGATCTTCTTCACGCTCGGCTTGACCTTCATGGTGACTCCGAACTCATCACATCACCAGTCTTGGGCCGTGCGGCCCCTGACGGGCTACTTGTAGCGGTAAACGATGCGCCCGCGCGTGAGGTCGTACGGGCTCAGCTCCACGACGACGCGGTCGTCGGGGAGAATACGGATGTAGTTCATCCGCATCTTGCCGCTGATGTGGGCAAGGACCGTGTGCTTGTTGTCGAGCTCTACCTTGAACATAGCGTTGGGTAGCGACTCGACAACGGAACCCTCGATCTCGATGGCGCCGTCTTTCTTCGCCATGTCCTCCACGCCTCGCTCATCGATTGGTTGATCATGACAACCCGACGCGACCCCAGTGGCCTCGCATGACACGAGAGCCCGAACGACCGGAGAGATCCTGGTCGTTTGAGCCTGAACACACTGGAAGCTCGGGCCAACTGCGAGAGAGCGTACGTCGAGTGGAATGACGTGGCACAAAGAAGGCAGACTGACCCAACAGCCCGCGTATGGGCTTTGACAGTCTATCCCCTCCGGGCAAGTACTCCTAACCGAAGGGCACAGAACCCTACACCGTCCGCCCCTCGGGCAGAACAGGTGTGCGGGCCGTTCCGTTCCCGGCCCGGTTCCCGGCTCCGGATCAGTCCTCGCCCTGGCCGCGCTGGGCGGCGAGGACACCGAAGGTCACCACGGACATCATGATCCCCCACGGGCCCAGGACCCACAGGAACCACGGGTAGTCGGCCCCGGTCGTGAAGAAGAGGATCATCCAGATGAAGAAGCAGAGGGCGTTGACCCCGCCGTAGAGGACCCACGGCACCATCAGCGCCGGGTCGCGCAACCGCAGCGGTGGGACAGCGGCGTCCGCCAGCGGCGCGCGGCCCACGTCGGCCAGGTCGCGCTCGGGCAGGTCCCGGGTCACCAGGGCCAGCTCCTCCACGGTCCTGGACCGGTACGCCTGGCTGAGGCGCTCGGTGAACTCCTCGTGGTCCAGCCGCCCCTGGGCGAAGTGCTCCTGGAGCAGGCCCGCCACGCGGTCGCGCTCCGAGTCGGACGTTCGTATCGACGGCACCGGGTCGGACACTGCGCGCACCTCGCCTCTCGTGGGTGGTCGCCGCCCCCGCCGCTCCGGCCGGTGGCCGGAGGGGTCCGGGGACGTGCCCGCCGTCACCAGGTCGGCTGGACGAGCCCCATCTGAGTGATTTTATCGCGGTTCGACTCGCGTGCGGTCAGCACCATCGGACCGTCCGCCGTGATCGCGACGGTGTGCTCGAAGTGCGCGGAACGGCCGCCGTCGCGGGTGACGACGGTCCAGCCGTCGTCCAGCTCCTCCACGTCGTGCCGACCACTCGTGGTCATCGGCTCGATCGCCAGGCACATGCCCTCGACGAGCTTCTGACCACGGCCCTTCTTGCCGTAGTTGAGCACGTGCGGGTCCATGTGCATCTGGGTGCCGATACCGTGGCCGCCGTACTCGCGCACGTTGCCGTAGCCGTGGGCGGCGATGTGGCCGCCGATCGCGAACCCGATGTCGCCCAGGCGGCCGCCCGGACGCATCTGCGCGATCCCCCGCCACATGGACTCCTCGCACACCTCCATCATCGCGAGGTCCTCGGGCCGGGCCTGGCCGACCGCGATGGTCACCGCGGAGTCGCCGTGCCAGCCGTCCAGGATGGCACCGCAGTCGATGGAGATGATGTCGCCGTCGGCCAGGACGCGCTCGGCGCTCGGGATACCGTGCACGACCTCCTCGTTCACCGAGGCGCAGATCGAACCGGGAAAGCCGTGGTACCCCTTGAAGGAGGGGATGGCCCCGGCGTCCCGGATGACCTTCTCGGCCACGGCGTCGAGTTCGAGGGTGGACACTCCGGGCCGCACCGCGGCCCGGAGGGTGTCCAGGGCGCGGGCCACGACCTGGCCCGCCGCCCGCATCTTCGCGATCTGTTCTGGCGTCTTGATCTGCACACCGGAGTCGCCTCTGGGAGACATCAGCGACCCGACCGCTTCTCCTCGATGGCGGCCTTCGCGCGAGCCGTCACCTCCGCCACGGGGCCCGTGGCGGCGATGGTGGCCAGCAGGCCCTCACCCGAGTAGAACTCGACCAGCGGCGCGGTCTGCTCGCGGTAGACCTTGAGCCGGTGCCGGATGGTCTCCTCGCGGTCGTCCTCGCGCTGGTACAGCTCCGCGCCCTCCACGTCACACTTGCCCGCCACCTCGGGGGCGTCGTACTCGACGTGGTACACACGGCCGCACTCGGGGCAGGAACGACGGCCCGAGAGGCGCTTGACGACCTCCTCCTCGTCGACCCGCAGCTCCAGGACGACGTCCAGCCCGGTGCCGAGGTCGGCCAGCATGCCCTTGAGCGTCTCCGCCTGGGGGACGTTGCGGGGGAACCCGTCGAGCAGGAAACCGTCCTTCGCGTCCCCCTGGGCCAGCCGGTCCTTGACCATGGCGTTCGTGACCTCGTCGGGGACGAGGTCACCACGGTCCATGAACTCCTTGGCCTTCTTGCCGAGTTCCGTACCACCGCTGACGTTGGCCCGGAAGATGTCACCGGTGGACACCTTCGGGATCGACAGCTCTTCCGCGAGGATCTGGGCCTGGGTGCCCTTACCGGCCCCAGGCGGCCCCACCAATACTGCACGCATTTATCGCAGAAAACCTTCGTAGTTCCTCTGCTGGAGGTGACTCTCGATCTGCTTCACCGTGTCCAGCCCGACACCCACCATGATCAGGATGCTCGTCCCGCCGAAGGGGAAGTTCATGTCGGCACCGGTGGCGCCGAGAGCGACCATGGGCAGGAGAGCGATCACACCCAGGTACAGCGATCCGGGGGTCGTCAGACGAGTCAGGACGAAGTCCAGGTACTCGGCGGTCGGACGCCCAGGTCGGATACCCGGGATGAACCCACCGTACTTCTTCATGTTGTCGGCGACTTCAGTGGGGTTGAACGTGATGGCCACGTAGAAGAACGCGAAGCCGACGATCATGACGAAGAACGTCGCCATGTAGACGGGGTGAGTGCCCGTGAGGAAGTAGGTCTGGAAGAACTGGGCCACCGGATGGGTGGAGTCCTGCCCGATCAGACCGACGACCAGCTGCGGGAGGTACAGCAGCGAGGAGGCGAAGATCACGGGGATGATGCCCGCCTGGTTGACCTTCAGGGGGATGTAGGTCGAGCTGCCGCCGTACATGCGACGACCCACCATGCGCTTCGCGTACTGCACCGGGATGCGGCGCTGCGCCTGCTCCATGAACACCACGGCGGTGATCAGAGCCAGACCGGCGACGCAGATGATGATGAAGATCCAGACCGACCGCTCCTCGTACAGACCCATGATCGAGGAGGGGAACATCGCGATGACCTGGGTGAAGATCAGCAGCGACATACCGTTGCCGACACCGCGCTCGGTGATCAGCTCACCCATCCACATGATGATCGCGGTACCCGCGGTCATCACGAAGACGATCGTCACCATGGTGAGGATGTCCTGGTTGGGCATGTAGACCGACGGGTCGATCGAGTTCTGGAAGAGGGCGCCCGTGCGGGCCATGGCCACGATGGAGGTGGCCTGGAGCACGGCGAGCATGAGGGTGAGATAGCGGGTGTACTGCGTGATCTTGCTCTGCCCGGCCTGGCCCTCCTTCTTGAGGGCCTCCAACCGGGGGATCACCACAGTGAGGAGGTTGATGATGATGCTCGCGGTGATGTACGGCATGACCCCGAGCGCGAACACCGCCAGTTGAAGCAGCGCGCCGCCGCTGAACAGGTTCACCAGCGCGTAGACACCGGACTGGTCCTGCGCGGTGATGAAGTCCATCTGGTCCCTGATCGCCGCCGAGTCGATGCCCGGTGCGGGAATCACCGAACCCAGCCGGAACAGCGTCAGGATGAACAGTGTGAACAGCAGCTTATTGCGCAGGTCGGGCGTGCGGAATGCACGAACGAACGCACCTAGCACGTCTCCTCCTGCGCGGCTTCGGCGGCGGAACGGGTTCCAGACATCGCGGCCGATCCTGAATCGTCGTAGAACGTCAGCACCGGGCTGGTCGCCCGGTGCTCGGAAGTACTCACATTACGTCAAGCGGGGAGCTCAAACAGATGGCACTGTAACAGTCATCACCTGACGCGAGGTGTCGTGAGGCATAACGATCAACACTCACAACACGTGAGGGCGCCCGCCAACAGGACCTTTCGGACCTGCCGGGCGGGCGCCCCCAGTACGCATCGTAGGGAAACCCCTACAGCTCGGTGACAGTGCCACCGGCAGCGGTGATCTTCTCCTTCGCCGAGCCGGAGAACGCGTTGGCGCTCACCTGCACGGCGACGGTGATCTCACCCGTACCCAGCACCTTGACGAGCTGGTTCTTGCGAACCGCGCCCTTGGCGACCAGGCCCTCGACGGTGACCTCGCCACCCTCGGGGTAGAGCTCGCTCAGCTTGTCCAGATTGACGACCTGGTAGGTCGTCTTGAACCGGGCGTTGCTGAAGCCCTTGAGCTTCGGAATCCGGCGGATGAGGGGCATCTGCCCACCCTCGAAGCCGGGACGAACGGTGTTACGAGCCTTGGTGCCCTTGGTACCGCGACCAGCGGTCTTACCCTTGGAAGCCTCGCCGCGACCCTTGCGGATCTTGGCCTTGTTGCTCCCCGGGGCGGGACGCAGGTGGTGCAGCTTGAGCAGCTCGTCGGGGTTGTAGTCGCTCATTCTGCGACCTCCTCGACAGTGACGAGGTGCGAGACGATCGTGATCTGCCCGCGAACCTCAGGGCGGTCCTCGCGGACGGTGGACTTACCGATCCGACCCAGGCCCAGCGACTGGAGAGCAGCGTGCTGCTTCACCTTGCCGCCGATCTTGGAGCGGGTCTGCGTGATCTTGATCTTGGCCATGATCAGGCTCCTGCCTTCGCCTCAGAGCGAGCGCGCAGCATGGCAGCCGGGGCCACATCCTCGATCGGCAGACCACGGCGGGCCGCGATCTCCTCGGGCTGGTTGAGACCCTTGAGCGCCGCCACCGTGGCGTGCACGATGTTCAGCGGGTTGGACGAACCGAGCGACTTGCTCAGGACGTCGTGGATGCCGGCGCACTCCAGGACGGCGCGCACGGGGCCACCGGCGATCACACCGGTACCCGGAGCGGCCGGACGGAGCAGGACGACGCCAGCGGCTTCCTCGCCCTGGACCCGGTGCACGATGGTGCCCTGGATGCGGGGGACGCGGAAGAAGTTCCTCTTCGCGGCCTCCACGCCCTTGGCGATCGCGGCCGGAACTTCCTTGGCCTTGCCGTAACCGACACCCACCATGCCGTTGCCGTCACCGACGACGACGAGCGCGGTGAAGGAGAAGCGACGGCCGCCCTTGACGACCTTCGCGACCCGGTTGATGGTCACGACCTTCTCGATGTAGGAGACACCCTTGTCTGCGGCGCCGCCGCGGCGATCGTCACGGCGATCACGCCGCTCGCCACCGGCGCCGCGCCGCGGTGCTGCAGCCATCAGTGGTTCCTCTTCTCGTGGTTGTTCTTGGCCAGTACAGAGGTCATCGAACTAGAACTCCAGCCCGCCCTCGCGCGCCGCGTCGGCGAGCTTGGCGATACGACCGGCGTAACGGTTACCACCGCGGTCGAAGACGACCTGGGTGATACCGGCGTCCTTCGCGCGCTGCGCGACGAGCTCACCGACCTTGACGGACTTGTCGGACTTCGTGCCCTCGGCACCCCGCACGTCGGTCTCGACGCTGGAGGCGGCGACCAGGGTGTGACCCTTGGTGTCGTCGATCACCTGCGCGACGATGTGCTTGGAGGAGCGGAACACGGCCAGACGCGGACGCTCGCTGGTGCCCACGACCTTCTTGCGGACCCGGAACTGCCGGCGCTTGCGCGAGGTGGTGGCCTTCGCGGTGCGCTTACGGCTCACGGTGATGCCCATGCCTACTTACCAGCCTTTCCGGCCTTGCGGCGGATGTGCTCACCCTTGTACCGCACGCCCTTGGCCTTGTACGGGTCAGGCTTGCGCAGACCGCGGATGTTCGCGGCGACCTGGCCCACCAGCTGCTTGTCGATGCCCTCGACGTGGAGGAGGGTCGGCTTCTCCACGCGGAAGGTGATGCCCTGGGGGGGCTCGATGACCACCGGGTGGCTGAAGCCCAGCGAGAACTCCAGGTTGGAGCCGCGGGCCTGGACGCGGTAACCCACACCGTGGATCTCCAGCGTCTTGGCGTAGCCCTTGGCGACGCCCTCGACCAGGTTCGCCAGCAGCGCACGGGTCAGACCGTGCAGCGACCGGTTCTCCGGCTTGTCGTCAGGACGAGCGACCGTGACGACACCATCCTCGAAGGAGGCGGTGATCGGCTCGGCGATCGTGTGCTTGAGTTCGCCCTTCGGCCCCTTGACAGTGACGTCTTGCCCGTTAATCGTGACTTCGACGCCCTTGGGGACCGAGAGCGGCAGTCGACCGATTCGCGACATGCTTCAGTCTCTCCCTATTACCAGACGTAAGCGAGGACTTCGCCGCCCACGCCACGCTTCTTGGCCTGCTTGTCGGTCATCAGGCCACCGGACGTCGAAATGATCGCCACACCGAGGCCGCCCAGCACGCGCGGAAGGTTCTCCTTCTTCGCGTACACCCGGAGACCGGGCTTGGAGACCCGGCGGATTCCCGCGATGGAACGCTCACGGGTGGGGCCGTACTTCAGGTCGAGGACGAGGCTCTGGCCCACGGGGGCCTCCTCGGTCCGCCACCCCTGAATGAAGCCCTCCTGCTGGAGGATCTCGGCGATGTGCGCCTTGATCTTGGAATACGGCATCGCCACGGTGTCGTGGTAAGCCGAGTTCGCGTTACGCAGACGCGTCAGCATGTCTGCGATCGGGTCGGTCATCGTCATGGCCGACTGGCCCTTCCTCACCGCGGTTTCCGAGTGCGGGCTTTCCCAGAGCCTGCCTCCCCTCGGGGTCGCCCCCGGGGAGTGCACAAACGGACCTTCGGCGTGGTCGTGGGCACCGCGGTCCCCTGGGGACTGCCGTGCCCTGTTTGAATGGATGTTGCCGGGCCGCGGACCGCCAGGAGGCGGTCACGGCCACTGCGATGTGCCACCGGTCAGGCGGCGTTTCGGGGGGCCGACCGCGCCGGAGCGCAGGGTCGACCCCACCGGAAACTACCAGCTCGACTTGGTGATACCGGGCAGCTCGCCCCGGTGGGCCATCTCGCGGAAGCAGATACGGCACAGGCCGAACTTCCGGAAGACGGCGCGCGGGCGGCCGCACCGAGAGCATCGAGTATACGCGCGAACGCCGAACTTCGGCTTCCGCTGCGACTTCGCGATCAGGGACTTCTTAGCCATCTGTGGTAACCCCTCAGGCTTCCTTGAACGGGAAACCGAGCCGCTTGAGCAGGCTGCGGCCTTGTTCGTCGGTGGTCGCCGTCGTGACAACCGTGATGTCCATCCCACGCTGGCGGTCGACCTTGTCCGGGTCGATCTCGTGGAACATGACCTGCTCGGTCAGACCGAACGTGTAGTTGCCGTTCCCGTCGAACTGCTTCGGGGAAAGGCCACGGAAGTCCCTGATCCGGGGCAGGGCCAGCGAGAGCAGCCGGTCGAGGAACTCCCACATCCGGTCGCCGCGCAGCGTGACGCTGGCGCCGATCGGCTGACCCTCGCGCAGCTTGAACTGCGCGATGGAGTTCTTGGCCCGGTTGATCTTCGGCTTCTGGCCGGTGATCGCCGTGATGTCGGCGATCGCGCCCTGGATCAGCTTCGCGTCCCGAGCCGCCTCGCCGACGCCCATGTTGACCACGATCTTCGTGAGACCGGGGATCTGCATGACGTTGGCGATGTCGAACTCGTCCTTGAGGCCCGCAGCGATCTCGTTGCGGTACTTCTCCTTGAGCCGCGGCATCGGCGGGGCCGTGATGTCGTTGGTAACCGTCATCAGATGTCCTTACCGGTGCGACGGGAGACCCGAACCTTGGTTCCGTCTTCCTCGAAGCGGTAGCCGACCCGAGTGGCCTTGCCGTCCTCCGCGAGCGCAACGTTGCTCACGTGGATGGGGGCCTCCTTCGTGACGACCTCGCCCTGCTGGCCGCCCGCCGGGTTGGCCTTCCTGTGCTTCTTGACCAGGTTGACGCCCTCGACGATGACACGGTCTTCCTTCGGCAGGGCCTTGACGACCTTGCCGGTGGCACCCTTGTCCTTGCCGGCGAGAACGATGACCTCGTCGCCAGATTTGATCTTCATCGCTTAGAGCACCTCCGGCGCCAGCGAAATGATGCGCATGTACTTCTTGTCACGCAGCTCACGGCCGACCGGGCCGAAGATGCGGGTGCCTCGCGGGTCCCCACCGTCCTTGATGAGCACGGCAGCGTTCTCATCGAAGCGGATGTAGGAGCCGTCGGGCCGGCGGCGCTCCTTGACGGTGCGCACGACAACGGCCTTGACGACGTCGCCCTTCTTGACTCCAGCGCCAGGCAGGGCGTCCTTCACCGTGGCGACGATCGTGTCGCCGATCCCGGCGTAGCGCCGACCCGAGCCACCGAGAACACGGATGGTAAGGATCTCCTTGGCACCCGTGTTGTCGGCGACCTTGAGTCGCGACTCCTGCTGAATCACGTCTGCTCCTGATGTGATGCGTGCGGTCCACTGCCGCACGGCTAGGTGGTCTCACCCCTCGCGCTGGCGGCCGACAACGCGTGTCGGCCGCCAACAGGCTGGGGTTACTTAGCCTTTTCCAGGATCTCCACGACGCGCCAACGCTTCGTCGCGGAGAGCGGCCGGGTCTCCATCATGCGGACCCGGTCGCCGACGCCAGCGGAGTTCGCCTCATCGTGCGCCTTGTACTTGGTCGTCCGTCGGATGACCTTGCCGTACAGGGCGTGCTTGACGCGGTCCTCGACCTCGACAACGACGGTCTTGTCCATCTTGTCGCTGACGACGTAGCCCTCGCGCACCTTGCGGTAGTTGCGCGTCTCGGTCTGGTTCTCACTCATTCGGCTGCTTCCTTCGTCTCCTCAGCCGACTCACCAGACAGCGGGACGATGCCCAGCTCGTGCTCGCGCAGGACCGTGTAGATCCGCGCGATCTCGCGCTTGACGGTACGAAGACGGCTGTGGTTGTCGAGCTGGCCGGTAGCGGCCTGGAAGCGGAGGTTGAAGAGCTCTTCCTTGGCTTCCTTGAGCTTCGTGACCAGGTCCTCGACGGACTGGTCGCGCAGCTCGTGGGCAGTCACGGACTTCGCCATCACTCCCCCTCCCGCTTAACAAACTTGCACTTCATCGGGAGCTTGTGCATCGCACGGCGCATCGCCTCCTTGGCAATGGCCTCGGGCACGCCCGACAGCTCGAACATCACACGACCCGGCTTGACCGGGGCGACCCACCACTCGGGAGAACCCTTACCGGAGCCCATGCGGACCTCGGCCGGCTTCTTCGTCAGCGGACGGTCCGGGAAGATGTTGATCCACACCTTGCCGCCACGCTTGATGTGACGCGTCATGGCGATACGAGCGGACTCGATCTGACGGTTCGTCACGTAGGCCGACTCCAGAGCCTGGATGCCGAACTCACCGAAGGTGACCGACGTCCCGCCCTTGGCCTTGCCGCGAAGGTCCGGGTGGTGCTGCTTCCGGTACTTGACCTTGCGAGGAATCAGCATCGGTTAGCTCCCCTCGGTCTTCGGAGCCTCGGCCGAAGCACCAGCCTTGGCCTCGGTGCCCGGCGCGCCGGCGGCACCGCCGCGACGACGACGCTGCGGACGCTCACGACGCTGACCGCCACCGGCGGTCCGCTGCGCGGCCTGGGCGGCCTCGCGCTCGGCGCGGGTCACAGGGGCGTCGCCCTTGTAGATCCACACCTTGACACCGATGCGACCGAAGGTCGTACGGGCCTCGAAGAAGCCGTAGTCGATGTCGGCGCGCAGCGTGTGCAGCGGGACGCGACCCTCGCGGTAGAACTCCGAGCGGGACATCTCGGCCCCACCCAGACGGCCACCGCACTGGATACGAATACCCTTGGCGCCGCTCTTCATCGCGCTCTGCATGGCCTTGCGCATCGCGCGGCGGAACGCCACGCGGCTGCTCAGCTGCTCAGCGACGCCCTGGGCGACGAGCTGAGCGTCGATCTCGGGGTTCTTGACCTCGAAGACGTTCAGCTGCACCTGCTTGCCGGTGAGCTTCTCCAGGTCCGTACGGATTCGGTCGGCCTCGACGCCGCGGCGGCCGATGACGATGCCCGGCCGGGCGGTGTAGACGTCCACGCGGACACGGTCACGGGTGCGCTCGATCTCGACCTTGGAGATGCCCGCGCGCTCCATGCCACGGGTCAGCATCCGACGGATCGCGACGTCTTCCTTGACGTAGTCCTTGTAGGACTTGTCGGCGTACCAGCGGCTCTTGAAGTCGGTGGTGATGCCGAGGCGGAACCCGTGCGGGTTTACCTTCTGCCCCACTATCGGGTCCTTTCCTTGGTCTTGGACGAGGCGCCCGCGCCCTCAGCGACGACCACGGTGATGTGGCTCGTGCGCTTGGTGACCCGGAAAGCCCGGCCGAAGCCCCGGGGACGAATGCGCTTCAGGGTCGGACCCTCGTCCACCCAGACGCGCTCGACCACCAGCGACTCGCGGTCCAGCTTGTCGTTGTGCTCAGCGTTGGCGATGGCGCTAGCCAGCACCTTGCCAACGGGCTCGCTCGCCGACTGGGGCGCGAACCGGAGCACCGCCTGTGCCTCGTCAGCGGGCAACCCGCGAATAAGGTCCGCCACCCGGCGAGCCTTTCGGGGCGTAACGCGGACGAACCGCGCCTGTGCCCTCGTTCCCATCGCTTTTCCCTCGCTCACGGAAATTCCTTCCCCACTCACCGTGGAGAAAATGGTTCTTACAACTGCTGCAACCGCTAGCGGCGGCTGCGGCGGTCGTCCTTGACGTGGCTACGGAAAGTACGCGTGGGAGCGAACTCACCGAGCTTGTGGCCGACCATCGACTCCGACACGAACACCGGAACGTGCTTGCGGCCGTCGTGGACGGCGATCGTGTGACCGATCATCTCCGGGACGATCATGGATCGCCGGGACCACGTCTTGATGACGTTCTTGGTCCCCTTCTCGTTCTGCGACTCCACCTTCTTGATGAGGTGGTCGTCGACGAAGGGACCCTTCTTAAGGCTACGTGGCATCAGACGTGCTCCTTACCGCTTCTTCTTACCGCTACGCCGACGCCGCACGATCAGCTTGTCGCTGGCCTTGTTCTTGGCCCGGGTCCGGCCTTCCTTCTTGCCCCAGGGGCTGACCGGGTGACGACCACCGGAGGTCTTGCCCTCACCACCACCGTGCGGGTGGTCGACCGGGTTCATGACCACACCGCGGACGGTCGGGCGCTTGCCCTTCCACCGCGAGCGGCCGGCCTTGCCCCAGTTGATGTTGGACTGCTCGGCGTTGCCGACCTGACCAACCGTGGCGCGGCAGGAGATCTCGACCATGCGCATCTCACCGGAGGGCATACGCAGCGTGGCGTAACGGCCCTCCTTGGCGAGGAGCTGGATCTGCGACCCCGCGGAACGACCCAGCTTGGCACCGCCACCGGGCTTCAGCTCGACCGCGTGCACGAACGTACCCGTGGGGATGTTGCGCAGCGGGAGGCAGTTGCCCGGCTTGATGTCGGACTGGGGGCCGTTCTCGATCTTGTCGCCCTGCTTGAGGCCGGCGGGCGCCAGAATGTAGCGCTTCTCACCGTCCACGTAGTGGAGCAGAGCGATGCGAGCGGTGCGGTTGGGGTCGTACTCGATGTGAGCGACCTTGGCCGGCACGCCGTCCTTGTCGTGACGACGGAAGTCGATCACGCGGTAGGCGCGCTTGTGGCCACCACCCTGGTGACGAGCGGTGATCCGGCCGTGGCCGTTACGACCGCCCTTGGAGTGAAGCGGACGGACCAGGGACTTCTCCGGCTCCGAACGCGTGATCTCGACGAAGTCGCTCACGCTGGAGCCGCGACGACCCGGCGTCGTCGGCTTGTACTTACGAATGCCCATCTTCTTCGCGCATTCCTTTACGTGTTGCTTGACATGTAGCGGTCAGACCCGGGAGAGGTCAGACACCGAAGATGTCGATCCGCTGGCCGTCGGCCACGCTGACGATCGCGCGCTTGGTGTCGGGACGCTTCCCGAAACCGAAACGGGTCCGCTTGCGCTTACCCTTCCGGTTGATCGTGTTCACGCTCGTGACCTTCACCTCGAAGATCTTCTCGATCGCGATCTTGATCTGGGTCTTGTTGGCGTCCGGGCGAACGATGAACGTGTACTTGTTCTCGTCCATGAGCCCGTAGCTCTTCTCGGAGATCACCGGCTCAATGATGATGTCCCGGTGGTCGGCGATCCTCACTGGTCGTCCTCCTCGGACTCAGCGGCCTTCGAGGCACCGGCCGCGTGGGCCAGGAACTCGGCGTAGCCCGCCTCGGTGAAGACCACGTCGTCCGCGTAGAGGACGTCGTAGGTGTTCACCTGGTCCGCGTCGAGGATGTGGACCTCTTCGAGGTTGCGCAGGGCGCGCCGGTTGTGCTCGTCCTCGCGGGCCAGGACGACGAGGACCTTGTCGGACTCGGTGACCTGGCGCAGCGCCTTCAGAGCGGTCTGCGTGAGCTTGCTGTCCGCGCCCTCACCGACGAACTCGGTGATGACGTGGATGCGGCCGTGGTTGGCCCGGTCCGAGAGGGCGCCACGCAGGGCGGCGGCCTTCATCTTCTTCGGGGTCCGCTGGCTGTAGTCACGCGGCTGGGGACCGTGGACGGTGCCACCACCGGTGTACTGCGGGGCGCGGATCGAGCCCTGACGGGCGCGACCGGTTCCCTTCTGGCGGTAGGGCTTCTTGCCACCGCCGCGGACGTCGCCGCGGGTCTTGGTGGCGTGGGTGCCCTGCCGGCCGGCGGCCAGCTGGCCGTTCACGACCTGGTGGATCAGCGGAATGCTGACCTGCTGGGCGAAGACGGACTCGGGAAGCTCGACGCTGCCCTTGGAGCCGCCCTCGGGGTTCTTGACCTCGATCTGGGCCATGACTTACTTGTCCCCCTTCACAGCGGTGCGGACGAGCACCAGACCGCCGTTGGGACCCGGGACAGCACCCTTGACCAGGATGAGGCCCTTCTCCGCGTCCACGGAGTGAACGGTCAGGTTCTGGACGGTCTTGCGCACGTTGCCCATGCGCCCGGCCATCCGCATGCCCTTGAAAACGCGGCCGGGCGTGGCGCAGCCGCCGATGGAGCCGGGAGAGCGGTGCTTGCGCTGGGTGCCGTGCGAGGCGGAGAGACCACGGAAACCGTGGCGCTTCATCACACCGGCGAAACCCTTGCCCTTGCTCTTGCCCGTGACGTCGACCTTCTGGCCGCTCTCGAACGCGGCGGCGTCGACTTCCTGGCCGAGCGTGTACTCGGAGGCGTCGGTGGTGCGCACCTCGACGTAGTGGCGGCGCGGGGTCAGGTCGTTCGCGCGCAGGTAGTCGCCCAGGGGCTTGTTGACCTTGCGCGGGTTGATCTGCCCGTAGCCGAGCTGGATGGCGGAGTAGCCATCGGTGTCGGGGGTCCGGATGCGGCTCACGACGCACGGACCGGCCTTCAGGACGGTCACGGGCACCATCTTGCCCGCGTCGTCGAAGACCTGGGTCATGCCGAGCTTTTCGCCCAGAACTCCCTTGATCTGCTTGGTGGCCATGTCTGTGCGTCCTTAAAGCTTGATCTCGATGTCAACGCCAGCCGGGAGGTCGAGTCGCATGAGCGAGTCCACCGTCTTCGGCGTGGGGTCGATGATGTCGATCAGCCGCTTGTGGGTGCGCATCTCGAAGTGCTCGCGCGAGTCCTTGTACTTGTGCGGCGATCGGATGACGCAGTAAACGTTCTTCTCCGTCGGCAGCGGCACCGGGCCCGCGACCTGTGCGCCAGTTCGCGTCACAGTCTCAACGATCTTGCGCGCCGAGCTGTCGATGACCTCGTGGTCATAGGCCTTTAGCCGAATGCGGATCTTCTGTCCCGCCATGTGGCCTGTTCGTCCTTCGCTTCAGTGTCCGTAACGGTGAGCTGTCCGGGCACAGACGCCCAGGCCTGTCGGCGAAACCGCCGGCTAGTTGGCCGTGAGCCCCTATTCCCTTGAGAAACCGCAACAGGGCTTGCCCCTGCGGTGCGTCACCGTCACAGAGCCCGATGACGTCTTGTCAGTGTGGTGGGCGGGCCGCGGTGAAGCGGCCCACCCACCACGTGGGGGCGGCTCCGGAAGGGGCCACCCCCACGTGTGTGCTACTTGAGGATCTTCGTGACGCGACCCGCGCCCACGGTCCGGCCACCCTCACGGATGGCGAACTTGAGGCCCTCTTCCATCGCGACCGGCTGGATCAGCTGGACGGTCATCTCGGTGTTGTCACCGGGCATGACCATCTCGGTGCCCTCCGGCAGCGTCACGACGCCGGTGACGTCGGTGGTGCGGAAGTAGAACTGCGGGCGGTAGTTGTTGAAGAACGGCGTGTGGCGGCCACCCTCGTCCTTGGACAGGATGACGACCTGACCCTCGAACTCGGTGTGCGGGGTGGTCGTGCCGGGCTTGATCACGACCTGGCCGCGCTCGACGTCCTCGCGCTTGATGCCGCGCAGGAGCAGACCGACGTTGTCGCCAGCCTGGCCCTGGTCGAGCAGCTTGCGGAACATCTCAACACCGGTGACGGTGGTGGTCTGCTTCTCTTCCTTGATGCCGACGATGTCAACGGTCTCGTTGACGTTGACGATGCCGCGCTCGATACGACCGGTGACGACGGTGCCGCGACCGGTGATCGAGAAGACGTCCTCGATCGGCATGAGGAAGGGCTTCTCGGTGTCACGCTCGGGCTCGGGAATGAAGCTGTCCACGGTGCCCATGAGCTCCAGGACGGCCTTGCCCCACTCGGCGTCGCCCTCGAGGGCCTTGAGAGCCGAGACCTTGGTGACGGGGATGTCGTCGCCGGGGAACTCGTACTCGCTGAGGAGCTCACGCACCTCGAGCTCGACGAGCTCGAAGATCTCCTCGTCGTCCACCATGTCGGCCTTGTTCAGGGCGACGACGATGGCGGGGACGCCGACCTGGCGGGCCAGGAGGACGTGCTCCTTGGTCTGCGGCATCGGGCCGTCGGTGGCGGCCACGACCAGGATCGCGCCGTCCATCTGCGCGGCACCCGTGATCATGTTCTTCACGTAGTCCGCGTGACCGGGGCAGTCGACGTGGGCGTAGTGACGCGCCTCGGTCTGGTACTCGACGTGAGCGACGGAGATGGTGATACCGCGCTCGCGCTCCTCGGGAGCGTTGTCGATGTCCTCGAACGGCGTGAACGGGTTCAGGTCCGGGTACGCGTCGTGCAGCACCTTGGTGATGGCCGCGGTCAGCGTGGTCTTGCCGTGGTCAATGTGACCGATGGTGCCGATGTTGACGTGCGGCTTGGTCCGCTCGAACTTTTCCTTCGCCACTGGAAGTCTCCTAGACGTACAGATCTATCTGACTGTGGTCCAACCCCGCGGGCACGGGGTACAGCCGGGTTGCTTGCTCGCGACTATTCGCCGCGAACCTTCGCCACAATTTCTTGGGCGACAGCGGACGGAACCTCCGCGTAGGAGTCGAACACCATCGAGTAGTTGGCTCGACCCTGCGTACGGCTGCGCAGGTCACCCACGTAGCCGAACATTTCCGAAAGGGGCACCTGGGCCTTGACGAGACGGACGCCGGAACGCTCGTCCATGGACTGAATCTGTCCACGGCGGGAGTTCAGGTCACCGATCACGTCACCCATGTACTCCTCGGGAGTGGTGACCTCGACGGCCATGACCGGCTCGAGAAGAGTCGGCTTCGCCAGCCGGACGGCCTCCTTGAAGGCCATCGAACCGGCGGTCTTGAACGCCATCTCCGAGGAGTCGACGTCGTGGTACTGACCGTCCGTCAGCGTCACCTTGATGCCGACGAGCGGGTAGTGCGCGAGCACACCCAGCTCAGCGGCCTCCTGGCAGCCGGCGTCGACCGACGGGATGTACTCCCGCGGGATGCGGCCACCGGTGACGGCGTTGACGAACTCGTAGCCGGAGGAGTCGCCGTCCTCGGAGGTCAGCGGCTCCAGGTCGATCTTGACCTTGGCGAACTGGCCCGACCCACCGGTCTGCTTCTTGTGGGTGTAGACGTGGCCGTCGACCTTCTTGCGAATGGTCTCGCGGTAGGCCACCTGGGGCTTACCGATGTTCGCCTCGACCTTGAACTCGTCGCGCATGCGGTTGACCAGCACCTCGAGGTGCAGCTCGCCCATGCCCGAGATCACGGTCTGACCGGTCTGCTCGTCCGAGGCCACCTGGAAGGAGGGGTCCTCGTCGGCCAGACGCTGGATCGCGATGCCCAGCTTCTCCTGGTCGCTCTTGGTCTTCGGCTCGATGGCCACCTCGATGACCGGAGCCGGGAAGGTCATGGACTCCAGGACGATCGGAGCGGACTGCTCGCAGAGCGTCTCACCGGTCGTGGTGTCCTTCAGGCCCATGACGGCGACGATGTCGCCCGCACCCGCCGCGGGGATCTCCTCGCGCTTGTTGGAGTGCATCCGGTAGACCTTACCGATGCGCTCCTTGCGGCCCTTGAGGCTGTTGAGCACCTGGGTGCCCGCCTCCAGGACGCCGGAGTAGATCCGCACGTACGACAGCTTGCCCAGGTGGGGGTCGCTGACGATCTTGAAGACCAGGGCGGAGAACGGCTCGTCCACGCTCGGCTTGCGCTCGAGCTTGGTCTGCTCGGTCTCGTCCTTGGGGTCGTGACCGTCGATCGCCTCGACGTCCACGGGCGAGGGGAGGTAGGCGACGACCGCGTCGAGCAGGGGCTGGACGCCCTTGTTCTTGAACGCGGTGCCACAGACCACGGGGATGGCGGTACCGGCGATGGTCGCGCGACGGATCGCGGGGACCAGCTGCTCCACGGTGGGCTCCTGGCCCTCCAGGTACATCTCCATGATCTCGTCGTCGGCCTCGGCCAACGTCTCGAGGAAGAAGTCCCGGGCCTCGCGAGCGGCCTCGGCGTGGGTGTCGGGGATGTCGATCGTGTCGTACATCTCGCCGAGCGCGGCCTCGTCGTTCCAGACGTAGGCCTTCATCTTCACGAGGTCGATGACGCCCTTGAAGTCGCTCTCGGCACCGATCGGCAGCTGGATCGGCATGGCGTTCGCACCGAGGCGCTCACGGAACATGTCGACGCAGCGCTGGAACTCCGCGCCGATCTTGTCCATCTTGTTGACGAAGCAGATACGCGGCACGTTGTACCGGTCCGCCTGACGCCAGACCTGCTCCGACTGGGGCTCGACGCCTTCCTTGGCGTCGAACACCGCGACGGCGCCGTCAAGCACACGCAGCGACCGCTCGACCTCGACCGTGAAGTCGACGTGGCCGGGCGTGTCGATGATGTTGATCGTGGTGTCGTTCCAACTGGTGGTGATCGCAGCCGAGGTAATGGTGATACCCCGCTCCTGCTCTTCCTTCATCCAGTCCATCGTCGAGGCGCCGTCGTGCGTCTCGCCGAGCTTGTGGTTGACACCCGTGTAGTAGAGGATCCGCTCGGTCGTGGTCGTCTTGCCCGCGTCGATGTGGGCCATGATGCCGATGTTGCGGACCTTGGCCAGGTCAAGCAAAGTCTTAGCCATGAGGCTCGTCTTCCCTAGGTCTCAAGGAATCGATTCGCCGCGGGGTTACCAGCGGTAGTGGGCGAAGGCCTTGTTCGACTCGGCCATCTTGTGCGTGTCCTCACGCTTCTTGACAGCCGCGCCCAGACCGTTGCTGGCATCGACCAGCTCGTTCATCAGACGCTCGGTCATGGTCTTCTCACGACGCTGACGCGAGTAGGAGACCAGCCAGCGCAGGGCCAGCGTGGTGGACCGGGAGGCGCGAACCTCGACCGGCACCTGGTAGGTCGCGCCACCGACACGGCGGCTGCGGACCTCCAGCGCGGGCTTGACGTTGTCCAGGGCTCGCTTGAGAACGACGAGCGGGTCCTGACCGGTCTTCTCGCGAGCACCCTCCAGGGCGTCGTACACGACGGCCTGGGCGATGGAGCGCTTGCCGTCGAGGAGCACCTTGTTGATGAGTGCGGTGACGAGCGGCGAGCCGTAGACCGGGTCGGTGATGAGCTGGCGCTTCGGCGCCGGGCCCTTGCGCGGCATGCTTACTTCTCCTTCTTGGCGCCGTAGTGGCTACGGGCCTGCTTGCGGCCCCGGACACCCTGGGTGTCGAGCGAACCGCGGACAATTCGGTAGCGAACGCCCGGCAGGTCCTTCACACGACCGCCACGAACCAGCACGATGCTGTGCTCCTGGAGGTTGTGACCGATGCCGGGAATGTAGGCCGTGACCTCGATGCCGCTGCTCAGCTTGACGCGAGCGACCTTACGCAGAGCGGAGTTCGGCTTCTTCGGCGTAGTGGTGTAGACACGCGTGCACACACCACGACGCTGCGGACTCCCCTTCAGCGCCGGGGTCTTGTTCTTTGCGACCTTGTCCTGTCGGCCCTTGCGGACCAGCTGCTGGATGGTGGGCACCGCGTCTCCGTCTTCCTCGTGACCTACGCCGGTTCTCGTAGCCGATATCGCTATTGACCTGCTGAATTTCCCGAATCTCCCCGACCCACGTGGTCGGGCGTGTCGCCCTCGTTCCCACGCATGGCGAACGGATGCACACCCGGCCGGAGGCCGATTCACAGGAGGGGGTTCACGCGCGCCGCGCGCCCTGTGTCCGTCCTAGGGAGGACTGGGGCGCCGCACACACACGTGTGACCCGTCGACTCACGGGCACAATCACACAGGCTACCGCTTACCGAACAGGCGGTCAAAACGGTGTGCGACATGGCGAGACAAGCGGAACCGGATCTCGCGTAGCCGTGGGTCTCCCCCAGTCTACGTGCTCCCAGACCCGCTTCGCCCCGGGTTTGCCGTCAGGGGGCGCGCGGAGTGCCAAAACGCGATCGGCCGCTGCCGGAGGACCCATGGTCCCCCGGCAGCGGCCGGGATTCTACAGAACGAACCAGATCGCGACGGAGATCACCGTCACGAGGATGCCGATGACCGCGAACACGGTGCCGGTGGTGATCAGGCCCAGCCCGTCGAGCGTTCCCCGCGACTCCCGGATCGCCCTCTTCGCCTTCGGTCCGGTGACGAACAACGCCAGGATCGCGGTGATCACACCGAGGCCGGGGATCAGCGAGGCGATACCGAGCCACAGGGTGGTGGTCGCCCCGGGTTCGGTGTCCGCGAGGAAGTCGACGCTGTCGTAGCCCGGGTAGTCGCCGTCCTCCCGGGCCTCGTCGAATCCGGGGAAGTCCTCGGCGATCCGGTCGCGGCGCCGCTTGGCGGGCTTGGGCCGCTCCGGCATGCCGTAGTCCGCCGGGGTGAAGTCGTCCTCGTACTCAGGTTCCGCGTCGCGTTCCCGCCGGTCCGAACCGACCTCTCCCTCCTCACGCGGATCGTCCCCGCCGACGTCGCCCGGGTATCCGTCGTCGTACCGGTCGTCGGGGTCGGCGCTCGGGTCGTCGTACCGGTCGTCCGCGTACCCCTCCTCGCGGAACGGATCGTCCCCGTAGCGGTCGTCGGACGGTGCGGGAGTCCGGTCGAAGGAGGGCGCGGTGAACATCTGGGTGGCGCCCTCGCCGCCCCGCCAGGAGTCGTCACCCTCCGTGGAGGCGGCGTCCCACGGCTGGTCGACCTCCTCACGGGACTCCCTGGACCTGGCCCGGGTCTGCATGTCGGCGATGGCCGCCAACGGGTCGTCGGAGCCGGGGACCGCCGCGGAGAGCGTTCCGGTGTCGGGCTCCCCCTCGGAGGCGACGCCCCAGTCGGTGTGGGCGGGTTCCGGCGAGGAGGAGTCGCGGCGGCGCCGCTCCGCGTCACGAACGACGTCGGGAAGGCGCGGGTCGTCGCGGTCGAAGGCCCAGGTGTTGCCGCTGCCGCCCTGGTCGGGTGCCGCGGAGGGCTCGTCCCCGAAGCGACCGCCGGAAAGCTCGTCACCGTAGCCGTCGTTGGAGGGCGGGACCACCCCACCGCCGTACTGGTCGGCGGACGGTGAGAACTCGTCGCCGTACCGGCCACCCGAAAGCTCGTCACCGTAGCCGTCGGTAGACGGTGAAAGCTCGTCGCCGTACCGGTCGGCGGACGGCGAGAGTTCGTCGCCGTACCGGCCACCCGAAAGCTCGTCACCATACCGGTCAGCGGACGGCGACAGCTCGTCACCGTACCGGTCGCCGGTACGGTACGTCGTCTCCTCCACGGGGCGGGGGGACAGCTCGTCGTCGTAGCGGTCACCGTCCCGGTGCGGAGTGCGGGCGTGGTCCGACCAGGGGCGTTCCGTCTGCTCGGCCCAGGGCTCGGCGGCCCCGCCCTGCCAGGTGTCCGTGGAGTCCGTGGACGGGCTCCAACTGTCCAACCCCTCGGTACCGTTCCACTCCCCGGACGGTTCCCCGCCGGGTTCGGGCTTCCAGAGTTCCTCGCCCGCACCGGTCGGGCTCCAGGAGTCGGAGGTGTCGGCCTCGGGCGTCCAGGGGTCCCGGCCGGGGCCGGACGCGTCAGTGTGCCGGGGCTCCTCCGTCCCTCCGAAGGACCCCGTGGGCAGCGGCTGATCCAGCGCCGGGTCCGGCGTCCGCACGTACCCCGTGTCCGAATCACCCACGCCCGTCGAGTCCCACGGAGCGGGGTCGGAACCGGAGTCGCGCGGAGTCCAGGGAGCCTCACCCGCACCCTGAGCCGACGGCCCGGGGTTCCACGCCTCGCGGGACGCGTCCAACGGGTCCCGGTCGTCGGCGACACGCGGCTCCCACGGGGCGGGGTCGCTCACGGGCCCCGGGGACGCGTCGGAGGGAGCCTCCGACCACGGGGTCTCCTGGGACGACCACGGGTCCCGAGCGGCCAGCGGGTCCCGGCCCGCGCCCGGGTCCCGGGCGGAACTCTCGGCGACGGGGTCCGGTGAGCCGCCCCAGGCGGTCGCGGAAGCGCGATCCGAGGCGGAGTCACCGGATGTCACGGGCTCCCAGGAGTCACGGGTGCCGGAGCCCCAGCCGCCGTGGGCGTCCTCCGCGGGCTCCTCGGGCGGCAGCGGTACGTCCGCGCTGGCCGCGATGCCGGGGAAGCCTCCGGAGGGTGCGTCCGGCTCCCGCCCGGAGAGCGGGTCGTCACCGGGTACGCGCGTCACCGGCTCGTAGGCCGAGGTCCCCGCACCCGGGTAGGAGATGGCACCCGGGACGTACCCGGAGTCCGGGGCCGGGGCGCCCAACGCGTCCGGGTAGGGCTCCACCATCGCCGGACGCGAGGCGCTCAGCCCCGCGTAGCCGCCGCTGTCCGGGAAGACCGCACCGCCCGAGGGGCCGTCCTCCTCGGAACGCTCCCCCGGGTGCGCCGCCGCGTCGTCCTCCAGGGGGTCCTGGTACTCCGACTGTGTGCGGTAACGGACCTCGCTGGGCTTGAACCAGGAGTCCGCGTCCGCCTGGGGCGCACGGTCTCCCGGCGCCCCGCCCCCGTTATCAGTCACTTGCCTGCTCTCCCGACAGCGCCGAAGCGCCTTCTCCCCGTCCGCACCGCAGTGTACGAACCGACAAC
Organism: Nocardiopsis sp. NPDC007018; assembly: GCF_040635075.1. Classification (NCBI taxonomy): domain Bacteria; kingdom Bacillati; phylum Actinomycetota; class Actinomycetes; order Streptosporangiales; family Nocardiopsidaceae; genus Nocardiopsis; species Nocardiopsis sp. NPDC007018. Next base: position 33,937 of record NZ_JBEYHA010000010.1, on the reverse strand, counting down.
GACGAAACGGCGGCGGGGCCACCCCCGGTGATGGGGGTGGCTGACCACCGCCGTCAGCTCAACCAACGTTCAGGTTGGACTTACCGGTTGTAGGGACCGAAGTCGTACTCCTCCAGCGGGACGGCCTCGCCCGATCCCTGACCGAAGGTGTACTCGCTGGGCTCCTCGTAACCGGAGACCGAGTACATCGAGGCCTTGGCCTCCTCGGTCGGCTCCACCCGGATGTTGCGGTACTGCGGAATACCGGTACCGGCCGGGATGAGCTTACCGATGATGACGTTCTCCTTGAGGCCCAACAGCGGGTCGCTCTTACCGTGGATCGCGTTCTCCGTCAGCACGCGGGTGGTCTCCTGGAAGGAGGCCGCCGACAGCCAGGACTCCGTGGCCAGAGAGGCCTTGGTGATACCCAGCAGCACCGGACGTCCGGCGGCGGGCTGGCCGCCCTCGGACACGACGCGTCGGTTGATCCGCTCGAACTTCGGCCGCTCGACCATCTCACCGGGCAGGAGCTCGGTGTCACCGGACTCCAGGATGTTCACCCGCTTGAGCATCTGGCGGACGATGATCTCGATGTGCTTGTCGTGGATGGACACACCCTGCGACTTGTACACCTCCTGGACCTCCGACACGAGGTGCTGCTGCACCGCGCGCGGACCCTGGATACGCAGCACCTCGTGCGGGTTGATCGCACCCTGGATGAGCTGCTGGCCGACCTTGACGTGGTCGCCGTCGCTCACCAGGAGCTGCGCACGCATCGGGACCGGGTAGGCGATCTCGTCCGTGCCGTCGTCGGGGATGACGACGATCTTCCGGCTCTTCTCGGTGTCGTCGACCCTGATCCGGCCCTCCATCTCGGAGATCGGGGCCACACCCTTGGGGATGCGGGCCTCGAAGAGCTCCTGGACACGGGGCAGACCGTGGGTGATGTCCTGACCGGCCGAACCACCCATGTGGAAGGTACGCATGGTCAGCTGGGTACCGGGCTCACCGATGGACTGGGCCGCGATGATACCGATCGCCTCGCCGACGTCCACCGGCTTGCCGGTCGCCATGGAGCGGCCGTAGCAGGTGGTGCAGACGCCGATCTTCGCCTCACAGGTGAGCGACGAACGGATACGCACCCGGGTGACCCCGGCGGCGACCAGCTTGTCGATGTTCTGCTCGGAGGTGTCGGACAGCGCCGGGAGGACGAGCTTGCCCTCGGGGTCCAGCGTGTCCTCTGCGATGGTCCGACCGAAACCGGTGTTCTCGACGTTGTGCTTGCGCACGACGACACCGGCGGCGTTCTTCTCGCCGATCTCGTGCCAGAGCGAACGGTCCGTGCCGCAGTCGATCTCGCGGACGATGACGTCCTGCGCGACGTCCACCAGACGACGGGTCAGGTAACCCGAGTCGGCGGTACGCAGGGCGGTGTCCGCCAGACCCTTGCGCTGACCGTGTGTGGAGATGAAGTACTCCAGCACGGACAGGCCCTCACGGTAGGAGGACTTGATCGGACGCGGGATGGTCTCACCCTTGGTGTTGGAGACCAGACCACGGATACCGGCGATCTGGCGCACCTGCATCGGGTTACCACGCGCACCGGACTGGACCATCATCCACACCGGGTTGTCGGCGGGGAAGTTGTCCTCCATGTTCTTGGCGACCTCGGCCGTGGCCTGGGTCCACACCTCGGTGAGCTCCTGACGGCGCTCGTCGTCGGTGATCAGACCGCGGTCGTACTCGCGCTGGATCTTGTCGGCCTTGCGCTCGTACCCGCCGAGGATCTCCGCCTTCTGCGGAGGCGCGACGACGTCCTCGATGCCGATGGTCAGACCGGACCGGGTGGCCCAGCGGTAACCGGCGTCCTTCAGGGCGTCCAGGGTCGTGGCGACCTGGACCTTGGGGTAGTTCTCGGCGAGGTCGTTGACCAGGACCGAGACCTGCTTCTTGCCCACCTGGAAGTTGACGTACGGGTAGTCCACCGGAGTGGCCTCGTTGAAGAGGTACCGGCCCAGCGTGGTCTCCAGGACGTAGACGTCGCCCTGCTCCCAGCCCTCCGGCGGCGTCCAGTCCTTGGGCGCGGGAGCGCCGTCGGCGATACGCAGTCGGATCTTGGCCTGCAGGTCGAGGTCGCCCAGGTCGTAGGCCATGATGGCCTCGGCCGGCGAGCGGAAGGCACGGCCCTCGCCCGGGGCACCCGCGCGCTCCGTCGTCAGGTAGTACAGGCCGATGATCATGTCCTGGGTGGGCATGGTCACGGGCTTGCCGTCGGACGGCTTGAGGATGTTGTTGGTGGCGAGCATCAGCAGCCGCGCCTCGGCCTGGGCCTCGGCGGACAGCGGAAGGTGCACGGCCATCTGGTCGCCGTCGAAGTCCGCGTTGAACGCGGTGCACACGAGCGGGTGGATCTGGATGGCCTTGCCCTCGACCAGCTGCGGCTCGAAGGCCTGGATGCCCAGGCGGTGCAGCGTCGGGGCGCGGTTCAGCAGCACCGGGTGCTCGGTGATGACCTCTTCGAGGACGTCCCACACCACGGGGCGGGACCGCTCCACCATGCGCTTGGCGCTCTTGATGTTCTGCGCGTGGTTCAGGTCCACCAGGCGCTTCATCACGAACGGCTTGAAGAGCTCCAGGGCCATCTGCTTGGGCAGACCGCACTGGTGCAGCTTCAGCTGCGGACCGACGACGATGACCGAACGGCCGGAGTAGTCGACGCGCTTGCCGAGCAGGTTCTGACGGAAACGGCCCTGCTTGCCCTTGAGCATGTCGGACAGCGACTTGAGCGGACGGTTACCGGGACCGGTGACCGGGCGACCGCGGCGGCCGTTGTCGAACAGCGCGTCGACGGCCTCCTGGAGCATCCGCTTCTCGTTGTTGACGATGATCTCGGGCGCGCCCAGGTCCAGCAGCCGCTTGAGGCGGTTGTTCCGGTTGATGACGCGGCGGTACAGGTCGTTGAGGTCGGAGGTCGCGAAGCGGCCACCGTCCAGCTGCACCATCGGACGCAGGTCCGGCGGAATAACCGGGATGCAGTCCAGCACCATGCCCATGGGGCTGTTGGTGGTGTTGAGGAACGCCGAGACGACCTTGAGCCGCTTCAGGGCGCGGGCCTTCTTCTGGCCCTTGCCGGTGCGGATGGTCTCCCGGAGCTTCTCCGCCTCCTCGTCCAGCTCGAAGTTGGACAGGCGGTCCTGGATGGCCTGGGCGCCCATGCCGCCGCGGAAGTACTTCCCGAAGCGGTCGCGCATCTCGCGGTAGAGCATCTCGTCGCCCTCGAGGTCCTGGACCTTGAGGTTCTTGAAACGGCTCCACACCTCGTCGAGGCGGTCGATCTCGCGCTGGGCGCGGTCGCGCAGCTGACGCATCTCGCGCTCGGCGCCCTCGCGCACCTTGCGGCGCGCGTCGCCCTTGGCACCCTGCTCCTCGAGCTCGGCCAGGTCGGCCTCGAGCTTGCGGTGGCGCTCCTCGATGGTGGAGTCGCGGCGCTGCTCCAGGTGCTGCTTCTCGACCGAGATCCGCGCCTCCAGCGACTGGAGGTCGCGCTCACGGGCCTCGGTGTCCACCCACGTGACCATGTAGGCGGCGAAGTAGATGATCTTCTCGAGATCCTTCGGCGCCAGGTCCAGCAGGTAGCCCAGGCGGGAGGGCACGCCCTTGAAGTACCAGATGTGCGTGACGGGAGCGGCCAGCTCGATGTGGCCCATCCGCTCACGGCGCACCTTGGCACGGGTCACCTCGACGCCGCAGCGCTCACAGATGATGCCCTTGAAGCGGACGCGCTTGTACTTACCGCAGTAGCACTCCCAGTCCCGGGTCGGACCGAAGATCTTCTCGCAGAAGAGTCCGTCCTTCTCGGGCTTGAGGGTTCGGTAGTTGATGGTTTCGGGCTTCTTGACCTCGCCGTGCGACCACTGGCGAATGTCGTCGGCGGTGGCGAGGCCAATCCGCAGCTCGTCGAAGAAGTTGACGTCGAGCACTTAATTCGTCCCCTGCTCTCGAAATCCGCGGAAGTTAGACCTCTTCGACACTGCTCGGCTCACGCCTGCCCAGGTCGATTCCCAGTTCTTCCGCGGCGCGGAAGACGTCCTCGTCACTGTCCCGCATCTCGATGGACATACCGTCACTGGACAGCACCTCCACGTTCAGACAGAGCGACTGCATCTCCTTGATGAGCACCTTGAAGGACTCAGGGATGCCCGGCTCGGGGATGTTCTCGCCCTTGACGATGGCCTCGTAGACCTTGACGCGACCCACCACGTCGTCGGACTTGATGGTGAGCAGTTCCTGGAGCGCGTAGGCGGCGCCGTACGCCTCCAGCGCCCAAACCTCCATCTCGCCGAACCGCTGGCCGCCGAACTGCGCCTTACCACCCAGCGGCTGCTGCGTGATCATGGAGTACGGGCCGGTGGAACGGGCGTGGATCTTGTCGTCCACGAGGTGGTGGAGCTTCAGGATGTACTTGTAGCCGACGGAGATCGGCTCGGCGAAGGGCTCACCGGTACGGCCGTCGAACAGGCGGGCCTTGCCGTCCTCGTTGATGAGGCGGTTGCCGTCCTTGTTCGGGCGGACCGACTGGATGAGGCCGCTCAGCTCGTCACCGTGCAGGCCGTCGAAGACCGGCGTGGCCACGCGCGAGTTGGGCTCGACCTCGGCCGCCCCGATCGCGTGCAGCGACTTCTGCCACTCCTCCTCGACCCCCTCGACCAGCCAGCCGTTCTTGGCCAGCCAACCCAGGTGGACCTCCAGTACCTGGCCGACGTTCATACGGCCGGGGACGCCCAGCGGGTTGAGGATGATGTCGACGGGGGTGCCGTCCTCCAGGAAGGGCATGTCCTCCTGGGGCAGGATCTTCGAGATGACGCCCTTGTTGCCGTGACGGCCGGCGAGCTTGTCACCGTCGGTGATCTTGCGCTTCTGGGCCACGTAGACGCGGACCATCTCGTTGACGCCGGGGGCGAGCTCGTCGCCCTCGTCGCGGCTGAAGACGCGGACGCCGATGACCTTGCCGGTCTCGCCGTGCGGCACCTTCAGAGAGGTGTCGCGGACCTCGCGGGCCTTCTCACCGAAGATGGCGCGCAGCAGGCGCTCCTCCGGGGTCAGCTCGGTCTCGCCCTTGGGCGTGACCTTGCCGACGAGGATGTCGCCGTCGACGACCTCGGCGCCGATGCGGATGATGCCCCGGTCGTCGAGGTCGGCCAGGACCTCCTCGCTGACGTTGGGGATCTCGCGGGTGATCTCCTCCGGGCCGAGCTTGGTGTCACGGGCGTCGACCTCGTGCTCCTCGATGTGGATCGAGGAGAGGACGTCGTCCTGCACCAGGCGCTGGCTGAGGATGATGGCGTCCTCGTAGTTGTGGCCCTCCCAGGACATGTACGCCACGAGGAGGTTCTTGCCCAGCGACATCTCGCCCTGGTCCGTGGACGGACCGTCGGCGAGGACCTGCTTGACCTCGATGCGCTGACCCTCGTGCACGATGGGGCGCTGGTTGAAGCAGGTGCCCTGGTTGGAGCGCTGGAACTTGCCCATGCGGTACGTCTTGCGCGTGCCGTCGTCGGCCATCACGGTGACGTAGTCGGCGGTGACGTCCTCGACCACACCGGCCTTCTCGGCGAGGATGACCTCACCGGCGTCGGTGGCGGCGCGGTACTCCATGCCGGTGCCGACGAACGGCGACTCGGCGCGCAGCAGCGGCACGGCCTGGCGCTGCATGTTGGACCCCATGAGCGCGCGGTTGGCGTCGTCGTGCTCCAGGAAGGGGATCATGGCGGTGGCGACCGACACCATCTGGCGCGGCGACACGTCCATGTAGTCGACCTCGTCGGTGCTGACCTGCTCGAACTCCCCGCCCTTACGGCGGACGAGCACACCGGCCTCGGCGAAGCTCCCATCCGGGTTCATCGGCGTGTTCGCCTGCGCGATGACGTAGAGGTCCTCTTCGTCAGCGGTCAGGTAGTCGACCTGGTCGGAGACCTTGCCGTCGATGATCTTCCGGTACGGCGTCTCGACGAAGCCGAAGGAGTTCACGCGGCCGTAGGCGGCGAGCGAACCGATCAGACCGATGTTCGGGCCCTCGGGCGTCTCGATCGGGCACATGCGGCCGTAGTGGGACGGGTGCACGTCACGGACCTCGAAGCCCGCGCGCTCACGGGACAGACCGCCCGGACCCAGCGCCGAGAGGCGGCGCTTGTGGGTCAGGCCCGCGAGGGGGTTGGTCTGGTCCATGAACTGCGACAGCTGCGAGGTGCCGAAGAACTCCTTGATGGAGGCCACGACGGGACGGATGTTGATCAGGGTCTGCGGCGTGATCGCCTCGACGTCCTGGGTCGTCATCCGCTCGCGCACCACGCGCTCCATGCGGGCCAGGCCCAGGCGGACCTGGTTCTGGATGAGCTCGCCGACGGTGCGCAGGCGCCGGTTGCCGAAGTGGTCGATGTCGTCGGTCTCGACCGGGCGGAGGCCGAGGACGGTCTCCTTCTCGACCTCACCAGCGTGCAGGCGCACGAGGTAGTCGATGGTCGCGACGATGTCCTCTTCGGTGAGGGTGCCCTGGGTGAAGTCGGTGTCGAGGCCGAGCTTCTTGTTGATCTTGTACCGGCCGACCTTGGCGAGGTCGTAGCGCTTGGGGTTGAAGTACAGGTTCTCCAGCAGCGCCTGGGCCGACTCCTTCGTGGGCGGCTCTCCCGGACGCAGCTTGCGGTAGATGTCCAGCAGCGCGTCGTCGGTACCGGCGGTGGGGTCCTTCTCCAGGGTGTTGCGGATCGACTCGTACTGGCCGAAGCGCTCAAGGATCTGGTCGGTGGTCCAGCCGAGCGCCTTGAGCAGGACGGTGACGCCCTGCTTGCGCTTGCGGTCGATGCGGACGCCGACGAAGTCGCGCTTGTCGACCTCGAACTCCAGCCAGGCGCCGCGGGACGGGATGACCTTGCAGCCGAAGAGGTCCTTGTCCGAGGTCTTGTCGACGGACTTGTCGAAGTACACACCCGGGGAGCGGACGAGCTGGGACACGACGACGCGCTCGGTACCGTTGATGATGAAGGTGCCCTTGACGGTCATGAGCGGGAAGTCGCCCATGAACACCGTCTGGCTCTTGATCTCACCGGTGTCGTTGTTGATGAACTCCGCCGTGACGAACATCGGGGCGGAGTACGTCATGTCCTTGTCCTTGCACTCCTCCTCGGAGTACTTGGGCGGCTCGAACCGATGGTCACGGAACGAAAGGGACATCGTGCCCGAGAAGTCCTCGATCGGGCTGATCTCCTCGAAGATCTCTTCGAGACCGGACTGCTCCGGAACGTCCTTGCGGCCGGCGTTGCGGGCCGTCTCGACCCGGGTCTTCCACGTGTCGTTGCCCAGCAGCCAGTCGAACGACTCGGTCTGCAGGGCCAGAAGGTTCGGAACCTCGAGGGGTTCCTGGATACGGGCGAAAGAAACGCGGTGCGGACCAAGGGCGTTAGCGGAGGCGTTGCGCGAGGCTGCCAACAGGGGTCCTTCCGAAGGCTTGTGGCGGTTGAAGCGCGCACGCCAGACGATCCGTCACGAGAGGGACCGCCGCAACGCGGTTGAGACGGTCACATCGAGCGGGTGACGGGCCTTCCGGAACCAGAGAAATGGGATGCGGAAGCCGTACACCGACACAGGGATCACCAAAGGGCAGCGCAAAAGAGCAGTGTAGCCGAACACCACACCGCTGTCCACTCACGGTCCACAGCGCCACTCACGACACCGGCAGGATCACCCCTGGAGGGCGATCCGTCAAGCCCGGCGTGCGCCCACCCGCGCCCCCGGAGGGAGCCGACGGCCCCGGGTCGTACCCGGGCGACGGCCGTACCGCCACCGCTCGCATCCCCGGGGGTAGGCCCTGGACCATCAGGGTGAAACAGTGCGCCTGCCCTGGCCCCACGGGGGATGTGAGCCAACGGACACCCGAGAGGATTCCCCCGCCCCAGGCGGGTAAACACTCTCTCCGGAGGCCTTCAAGATTCCCGGGACGGGAGATTATCGCGTCCCGGGGACAGTTCGCACACGCGCACTCGGGGTTCACGCCCGCGAACCGCCCCAGCTTCGCACACCGCCCAGCTCACGACGGTTCAGACACGGCGTCGTACACGACATACGGGACGTCGGTCCGTGGTTCGCGCCCGTGGCGGCCCGGGTTCCGGACCCCTGGCCGGAACCCTCGGTTTTCCGCAGGACCGAATCCCCCGGGCCGTCTCCGGACACGAGAAAGCGGCCGCCCCTCCCAAAGGAGGAACGGCCGCTTCACGCAGACCAGCGGGCGACTGGCGCCCGCGGAGGACTACTTGAGGGTGACGGTGGCGCCAGCGCCCTCAAGGGCGGCCTTGGCCTTCTCCGCGGCCTCCTTGTTGACGCCCTCGAGGAGAGCCTTCGGGGCGTTGTCGACGAGGTCCTTGGCCTCCTTGAGGCCCAGGCTCGTGAGACCGCGGACCTCCTTGATGACCTGGATCTTCTTGTCGCCAGCGGACTCGAGGACGACGTCGAACTCGTCCTTCTCCTCCTCGGCGGCCGGGGCGGCACCGGCGGGGCCGGCGGCGACGACGGCGGCCGGGGCGGCGGCGGTGACGTCGAACTTGTCCTCGAACAGCTTCACGAACTCGGAGAGCTCGAGGAGGGTCATCTCCTCGAACGCGGCAAGCAGGTCCTCGTTGCTGAGCTTCGCCATGATGCGATCTCTCTTTCTCTAACGACACGCGCGCCCAGTGGCGCATCGTGCGAGCCAGTGGCCGGGCGCCGGGGGCACCCGCCGTGGTTCATGGGGTTTAAGCGGCTTCCTCGGAACGCTTGTCCGCCAGGGCCTGCGCGAGACGCACAGTCTTGGACGGGAGCGCCTGGAAGACGGCGGCGGCCTGGCCCTGCTTGGCCTTGAGCGCACCGGCCAGCTTCGAGAGGAGAACCTCTCGGGACTCCAGATCGGCCAGCTTGGTGACGTCCTCGGCGCTCATCGACTTACCGTCGATGACGCCGCCCTTGATCACCAGCGGCGCGTTCGCCTTCGAGAAGTCACGCAGACCCTTGGCGGCCTCGACAACGTCCCCGTGGACGAAGGCGATGGCGGACGGGCCCTCGAGCAGATCGTTGATCTGCTCGTCGACGCCGGCCTCCTTGACCGCGATCTTGGTCAGCGTGTTCTTGACGATGCGGAAACGCGCTGTCTGACCGAGGCTGCGGCGCAGTTCAGTGATCTGCGCGACAGTGAGCCCCCGGTATTCGGTCAGCACGGCGCCGTTCGACTCACGGAACTCGTCCGTGAGTTCGGCGACCGCGGCTGCCTTGTCCGGCCTCGCCATGGGACTCCTTCCAACAGTGAACGCTGGTTGATTCCCAAGGGCTCCATGATCGGCGTCAGCACGAGAAAAAGCCCCGAGCGCGAGGCGCACGGGGCACGACCGCGTTCTCAGTACGTGACGTGCACGCCCCGGAACGGGAAAGCTCTGGTGACACCTGCGCGGGCGCCCATCAATGGGTCCTTGGGTCACCCGAGCGGGTGACGACCAGCGGTCTTCGGCAAGTACCAATCGTAGCCGACGTCCGGAGTGCTCGGCCCCCGAGAGGCACCCGCACCACGTGATCGCCACCACTGCTCACCCGCCGGGCGGCGAGGTGACAGCATGGGGGCCCGAGCCCCGCGCCTGAGGAGTCCCCACCGTGGAATCCCCCCGTTCCGCCCTGCTCCTGACCTGTGCCCTGTCCGCGACGCTGGCCGTGCCCGGCTGCGCCCTGTTCCCCGGGGCCGACCGGCCCTGGTACGAGGAGGCCGACACCGAGGCGCTGCTCGCCGTCCTGCCCGACACCGTGGCGGGAGCCGACGACTACACCCTCGACATCGGTGTCGGCACGGGGCCGGAGGGCGGTACCGCGACCCTGCTCACCTACGAGGTGTCGGCGTCCCCCGCGGCCGTGCGAGCCACGCTGAGCACGCCCGGCAGTCCCGAACTGGTGGTGGTCCGCCCCGAGGACGGCCAGGCCCTCCTGCACGACCCCGGGCGTGTGCTGGGAGCCCCGACCGACTGGGTCAGGGGTGACGCGCTCGTACCCTCCCCCTCCCCCACCGACGTGTTCGACCTCGGCTCCGTGGCCGAGGTGGTCGCGCTGCTCTCCGGGATGGAGGGGGTCGAACCGGGCCCCGCCGAGACCGTCGCGGGCACGGGGACGCTCCCGCTCCACGGTGTGCTGCCCGCGCTCGCGGACGGCGCCGACCCGCAGGGGCGGGCCGTCGTCGGCCCGATGCTGGGCGAGGAGGGCTCCGGACGCCTCGACGTGTCCGTCTGGGTGGACTCCGAGGGCTTCCCCGTCCGCCTGGAGTCCTCGGGCCCCACCTCCTCGCTGTGGCTGGAGTTCAGCGACCGGGGCGCGACCTCCTTCCACGTCCCCAACGGCGACGAGATCAGTGAATCCGTGCCGACATGAGCCCCACCGGGAACCGCGGGTCCGGATTGTCCGTCGAAGGTGGAAAGATCTAGGTCGAAGGGCGTCCCGCTCCATGAAGCGCCCGGGTCCTCCTCCACCGAGAAAGTGAATGATCCCCCGTGAAGACGCGCACCCCGGCCGTGGTCGCCGCCGGTTCCCTGTCCCTGGCCCTCGCCCTCACCGCCTGCGGTAACGACGCGGCCGACGAGACCACCGTCGAGGCCTCCGAGGAGACAGAGGAGAAGGGTGGTCTCCAGGAGCTGCTCAGCAGCCTCGGTGACAACACCGACGACATCACCAACTACACCCTCAGCCTCGACCTGAACATGCCCGACCCCGAGCTGGGCGACATCTCGATGGACATGGTCTACGAGGTGATGGACGACCCCGAGGCCGTCCAGACCACCATGTCCATGCCGTTCCTCGGCGAGATGATGCTGGAGCTGATGTCCCTCGGCGGCGAGGCCCCCGAGGGCGTCACCGCCGACGACCTGGGCACCTTCATCGTCATCCTCCAGCCCGGCCAGGACCCGTTGGTCGCCGACCAGCACGGCCTCCAGGGCGACAGCCCCTGGCTCCGTACCGACGAGGCCAGCATGGACCAGGACCCGGACGAGTTCTTCGACATCGAGTCCCTGCCCGAGCTCGCCGGCGCGTTCGCCGCCCTGGAGCAGGCCGAGGAGACCGGTACCGAGGAGGTCGACGGGGTCGAGACCACGGTGGTGTCCGGCTCGATGACCAACGACGACCTGGCCGAGCTCGACCCCGAGCAGGCCCGCGCGGTCAAGGACCTGGTCGGCAGCGACATCGCCGGGACGCTCGACGTCACCCTGTGGATCGACGGAGACGGCTTCCCGATGCGCATGGAGTTCTCCGACGACGAGGCCGACATCGCGATGGAGTTCTCCGCCATCGGATCGACCGCCTTCGACCTCCCGTCCGAGGACGAGATCGGCACCGTGTAACCGCCGCACACGCGAAACGGCCCCCGCTCTCCCTGAGGAGGCGGGGGCCGTTCGTGTGTCACACGAGGACCGCGAAGACCCTAGGCGTCGAGCGGGATGCTCGGGCCCATCGTGGTGGTGACCACGGCCTTCTTGATGTAGCGGCCCTTGGCGGCGGACGGCTTGAGGCGGTTGACCTCGTCGATCGCGGCCTGGTAGTTCTCCAGCAGCTTGGGCTCGTCGAACGAGACCTTGCCGATGATGAAGTGCAGGTTCCCGTGACGGTCCACGCGGAACTCGATCTTGCCGCCCTTGATCTCGGTCACGGCCTTGGCCACGTCCGGGGTGACGGTGCCCGTCTTGGGGTTCGGCATGAGGCCACGCGGACCGAGCACGCGGCCCAGACGGCCGACCTTGCCCATGAGGTCCGGGGTGGCCACGACGGAGTCGAAGTCGAGGAAGCCGTTCTGGACCTTCTCGACCAGGTCGTCGTCGCCGACGATGTCGGCGCCAGCGGCACGAGCCTGCTCGGCACGCTCACCGGTCGCGAAGACCAGGACCCGAGCGGTCTTGCCGGTGCCGTTCGGCAGGTTCACGGTGCCGCGGACCATCTGGTCGGCCTTGCGCGGGTCGACGCCCAGACGCAGGGCGACCTCGACGGTCGCGTCGAACTTGACGGAGGTGGTCTCCTTGGCCAGCTTCAGAGCCTCGGCGGGGCTGTAGAGCCGGTCGCGGTCCACCAGGTTGTTTGCTTTGCGGTGGTTCTTGCTGCGCTTCACGCTGTTCTCCTACGGGAACGTGTGGTCCTAGGGCCAGCGCCTGGCCCTGCCACGGTGGTTCTTGCCGTCGAGCTACCCCGAGGGGAGCTACTTGACCTCGATGCCCATCGAGCGGGCGGTGCCGGCGACGATTTTGGACGCGGCCTCGATGTCGTCGGTGTTGAGGTCGGGCAGCTTGGTCTGCGCGATCTCACGGACCTGGTCGGCGGTGATCGAACCGGCGGTGCTGCGACCCGGGTCGGTGGCGGCCTTGTCCAGCCCGGCGGCCTTCAGGATCAGCCGAGGCGCCGGGGGCGTCTTGGTGACGAAGGTGAAGGAACGGTCCTCGTAGATGGAGATCTCGACGGGGATGACGTTGCCGCGCTGGGCTTCCGTAGCAGCGTTGTACTGCTTGCAGAAGTCCATGATGTTGACGCCGTGCGGACCGAGCGCGGTACCGACGGGCGGCGCCGGGGTCGCCTGACCGGCGGGCAGCTGCACCTTGACGAGTGCGGCAAGTTTCTTCTTCGGAGGCATATCGGGTCCTTTGCCTGATCTGCGTTGTGTGCCGTCCCTGCCTCCCCCACGGAGCCACGGGCCACGGGGACCGCGGTGGAACCGCTGCCGAAGGAGGCTGTCCGTGCCGGAGGCACGGTGTCACGGACCGTCGGGACCGGACGGACCGGAGCGCGTTCCGCCCGGGTTCGCACCCGGGCGGGACAGCGCGACAGTGGGCCCGTCCCGCGAAGGACGGACCCACCAAGTCTACGTCGCCCGGACAGTGGTCCGGGCGGGTCGTGGGGAAGGCCCCACGGGGATCAGATCTTGGCGACCTGGTTGAACGAGAGCTCCACCGGGGTCTCGCGACCGAAGATCGACACCAGCACCTTGAGCTTCTGGGTGTCCGCGTTGATCTCGCTGACGGTGGCGGGCAGGGTCGCGAACGGACCCTCCATGACGGTGACGGACTCGCCGACCTCGTACGCCACGTCGGAGCGGGTCTCGGAGCCGCCGCCGGACGCCTTGGCCTGCTGCGCCTGCTCGGGCTCCACCTCCGGCTCGGGCGCCAGGAGCTTGGCGACCTCGAACAGGCTCAGCGGGGCGGGCTTGTTCGACAGGCCCACGAAACCCGTGACGCCGGGGGTGTTGCGGATGGCCGACCAGGACTCGTCGGTCAGGTCCATGCGGACGAGGACGTAGCCGGGCAGGACCTTCTCGGTGACCTGCTGGCGCTTGCCGCTCTTGACCTCGGTGACCTCGTGCTCGGGCACCTCGACCTGGAAGATGTACTCCTCCATGTTGAGGGACTGGGTGCGGCTCTCGACGTTGGCCTTGACCCGCTTCTCGTAGCCCGCGTAGGTGTGCACGACGTACCAGTCGCCGGGCAGCAGGACCAGCTCGTTGCGGAACTCCTCGACGGGGTCGAGACGGGGCAGCTCGGGCTCCGCGTCGGCCTCGTCGGCGTCCTCGGTGCTCTCGTCGGCCTCGCCGGCCAGCTCCGGGCTGTCGGCGTCGGTCGGCTCGACCGCTTCCTCGGACAGCTCGCCCGCCAGGCCGGTCTCTTCCGCCGACGACTGATCCGGCTCCTCTTCGGGGAAGTCGTCAGAGGTCAGTGGGGACTCGGACACGGCTGCTCTTTCTCTCGTCGGATGCGCTAGTGCGTGCGACGCACACCGAAAACGGGCCGTGCGTCGAACCCAGTCCTGCCAGCTTACGGTCTCTCCGGGCGAGGCGGGACCAACGCGCGGACGAGCGTGGCCGGACGGAGCCGACCGGGAGGAACCGGGTGAGGGTGGACACGGCCACCGTCGAGCGGCGCCCACGGGGCGCCGGGAGGGCCGGGGCTAGGCGCCGGCGGGACGGCCGAAGGTGCCGTAGAGCCAGGTCACGGCCTCGCCGAAGGCGAAGTCGAGAAGGGAGACGTAGGCGAGGACGATCACGACGAACACCATCACGACGATGGTGTAGGTGACCAGCTCCTTGCGCGTGGGCCAGCGAACCTTGCGGAGTTCTCCGACGACCTGCTTGGTGAACGTCACCGGACCGGTACGACGCTTCGGCTCCTTGTCGGGCTTCGCGTCGGCGTCAGTCTGAGTCACCTGGGGTCCTTAGGGTCGCGGGTTGCTTCGTATCCCCGTAGTTCCGTCGCCCTCGCGGCCGGGGCGGCGTACACGCCACCCCGACCACGCGCGGACTTGCAGGGCAGGAGGGACTCGAACCCCCAACCGCCGGTTTTGGAGACCGGTGCTCTGCCAATTGAGCCACTGCCCTTAGCGGAAACTGCGTTCCCCACCATAGCCGGTCCTGAGTGCTGTCGCACACCCCTGGCGGAATGTGACGCCCGCACGGCGACCGGCCGACGCGGAAGAGTGTACGCCCTCGGCACGGCGGTGGACAAACCGGTATCCCGCCGTCCGCGCGCCGGTGCCCCTCCCTGGTATCCGCCGGGCCCCTCCCGCCCCGCCGCCGCGACGCGCCTCGTGCTGTGGTGTTGGTCATTCCTGGCACGCCCGGTGCCCCCGATACGGCAGGCTTGGTTCATGGAGACACCGACCACCGCTCGCCGACTGGATCGGCTGCCCAAGGCCCACCTGCACCTGCACTTCACCGGATCGATGCGCCACGGCACCCTGGTGGAGCTGGCCGAGGAGCGCGGCGTGCACCTGCCCCAGGCCCTGGTCAAGGAGTGGCCGCCCAAGCTCAGGGCCACCGACGAACGCGGTTGGTTCCGCTTCCAGCGCCTCTACGACGTCGCGCGTTCGGTGCTGCGCCGCCCGGAGGACATCCACCGCCTGCTGTTGGAGGCCGCCGAGGACGAGCGCGCCGCCGGCTCGGGCTGGTTGGAGATCCAGGTGGACCCCAGCGGGTACGCGTCGCTCTTCGACGGGCTGACCGCGACCCTGGAGCTGATCCTGGACGCCGCCCGGGTCGCCGAACGCGAGACCGGAGTGGCGATCGGCATCATGGTGGCCGCCAACCGCACCCGGCACCCGCTGGACGCCCGGGCGCTGGCCCGCCTGGCGGCGCAGTACGCCGGGCGCGGGGTGGTCTCCTTCGGGTTGAACAACGACGAGCGCCGGGGCCGGGCCCGGGAGTTCGAGGCGGCCTTCAGGATCGCCAAGCGCGCGGGCCTGCTCTCCACGCCCCACGGCGGGGAGCTCAACGGGCCCCGCAGTGTCCGGGAGTGCCTGGACGAACTGGACGCCGACCGCGTCGGGCACGGGGTGCGCGCCGTGGAGGACCCGTACCTGCTGGAGCGCATCGCGACCCAGGAGGTCACTCTGGAGGTCTGCCCGACCTCCAACGTGGGCCTGGGCGTGTTCGAGGAGCTCGGCCACGTCCCGCTGCGCAGGCTCTACCAGGCCGGGGCCCCGATCGCCCTGGGGACCGACGACCCCCTGCTGTTCGGCCCCCGCCTCGTGGAGCAGTACCGGATCGCCCGGGAGGTGTTCGGGTTCACCGACACCGAGCTGGCCGACCTGGCCCGGATGTCGGTTCGCGGCTCGGGCGCCCCCGACTCCCTGAAGAAGCAGTTGCTCGCCGGGGTGGACGACTGGCTGGCGGGGGAGCCGGAGCCGGTGGAGGCCTGACCGGGTGAAGGCGTGACCGGATGGCGGCGCCCCCGGTGGGGGCGCTCAGGCCAGGACCATCCAGGCGCCCTGGCCCAGCATCGCGACTCCCGCGACGAAGAACAGTACGGCGGCGCCGATCCGGATGGCGCGTTCCGGAAGCTTCTTGCCGAGCACGGCGCCGATGGCGATCGCGATGGCGTCGGCGGCGACCATGCCGACGGTGGAGCCCAGCCACACCGGGAGCCAGTGGTACTGCGTACCCACGGTGATGGTGGCGAGCATCGTCTTGTCGCCGAGCTCGGCGACGAGGAAGACCACGAACACGGTCATGAAGCCGGACCGGATGCGGCGGGAGGCGGCGCGTTCCTCGTCCTTGTCGGTCATCTCGTCGCCGCGCAGCGTCCACAGCCCGAAGACGAGGAACGCGGCCCCGGCCGCGAGGGTGAGCCAGTCGGTGGGGATGGCCGCGCCGAGGACCTCGGCGATGAACACGCTGCCCAGGTGCACCACGGCGGTGGCGACGGTGATGCCGAGGATGACGGTGAGGGCGCGGTAGCGGGTCGCCAGGGACATGGCGACCAACTGGGTCTTGTCGCCCATTTCGGCGATGAAGATGGCACCGGCGCTCACGCCGAGGCCGACGAGAAATGCTGACATGGTTCTCCCGCTGTCCGTGATGGGCAGAAGGAGGCGGAGAACGCCCCTTCAACCCGGTCGATTCCTACCGGGTCAAAGGTCTCGTCCGCCCGCTGAGCTGGGCTCACACGGCCGGGACGACGTGTCCAGTATGTCGACCGCGCACATTGGGGACTACTCCCCTTCGACAGTCACGACATTACCAGAACGAATTCACATGGCAATTTGTCGACTGCGCTAATTGTTTTATCAGGAAGGCCAGACAACGGAGTTGGCGGCGCCCAACTTATTTCTTGGCCGAACAGTCACCAGTGGTGACACCCCACTGACCAGGAGTTTCGTGGCAACCGGCATCCTGTCTCACGCGTCTAGGGGACACATTCCCCGACACGAGGAGCTCCCACGTGGTCCGCAAGACACCCCTCGCCGTGAGCGCGCTCACGGCCGCGCTGTTCCTGGTCGGTTGCGCCGGAGAGCCCTACGACCAGAACGCGCACCGGGAGACGATCGAGACCTACGGCGAGCGGGTGACCGACATGGACGCCGTCACCCGAGCCACCGAGTCCGCGTGCGCGGCGGACAGCGCTGACGCCTGGGTCGACGACTACATGGACCAGGGCGGCGACCCCGGACTCCTCGTCATCGGGCTCGACCAGATGTGCGCCGACCGTGTGAAGGAGTTCGAGGGAGCGCTGTCGCCGTACGGGTGGTGACCGGGGGTCTCAGAGGCTGACGCCGAGCATCACGGGCTCGTTCACCAGCCGCACCCCGAAGGCCGCCTCGACCCCGGACCGCACCTCGCGGGCCAGGTCCAGGAGGTCGGCGGTGGTGGCACCGCCCGGGTTGGTCAGGGCCAGGGTGTGCTTGCCCGAGATGCGGGCGGGGCCGTCGCCGTACCCCTTGGTGAACCCGGCCCGGTCGATCAGCCAGGCCGCGGAGAGCTTCACGTTCCCGGCGTCGTCGGGGTGCCCGGGTACCTCCGCGTCCGCGCCCAGACGGGCGACGGCGCGCTCGCGGAAGGCCGCGTACTCCTCGGGCGACAGCACCGGATTGGTGAAGAACGAGCCCGCGCTGCGGGTGTCCGGGTCGGCGGGGTCCAACACCATGCCCTTGCCCCGTCGCAGGCCGAGGACGACCTCGCGCGCCCGCTCCAGGGGCACCCTCTCCCCCGCGTCCACGCCCATGGCGCGGGCCACCTCGGCGTAGCGGACGGGGCGGCTCAGCGGTCCCCGGCGCAGCTCGAAGACGACCTCGCAGACCACGTACCGGTCGTGCCCCTTGAAGGCGCTGTCCCGGTAGGTGAAGCCGCAGTCGGCGTTGGAGAGCGTGACCAGCTCGCCGGAGGCGCGGTCCAGGACCAGCACCTCGCGGACGGTCTGGCTCACGTCCTGGCCGTAGGCGCCCACGTTCTGGATGGGGGTCGAGCCCACCCGGCCGGGGATGCCGGACAGGAACTCGACGCCGTTGAGCCCCTCGGCCACGGTCCGCTCCACCAGCGGGTCCCACTCCACGCCCGCGTCCGCCCTCAGCAGGACGACCTCCTCACCCGTCTCCGGGTCCGTGCCGCCCGGCGCCGTGGTGACGCCCTGGGAGGCCACCAGGACCACCGTGCCGGGGAACCCGTCGTCCGCGACGACCAGGTTGCTGCCTCCGCCGAGCACGAGCACGCGCTCACCCGAGCGGTCGGCCTCCCTGACGAACGAGACGAGCTCGTCGGTGGAGCTGGCGGTCCGGAAGGCCTTGGCGGGGCCGCCCAGGCCGAGGGTGGTGTGGTCGGCGAGCATCGTGGACACGGGGCATACCTCTTGCGGAGAGAACGAACGCGGGTGCGGGCGGGCCGGTGCGGCCGGGCTACGGGGCCAGACGGACCACGGCCGAGGCCTTGGCCAGGACCTTGGCGCCGCCGGAGCGGGCGGTGAGCAGAACGGTGACGGTGCCGTCGTCGTTCTTGGCCTTCACCTTGCCGCTGACGGTGATCTCGGCGCCCTGGTCGTCGTCCGGGACGACCACCGGCGCGGAGAAGCGCACCGCGTAGTCGACGACGCTGCCCGGGTCCCCGGTCCAGTCGGTGACGACCCGGCCCGCCTCGGCCATCGTGAACATGCCGTGCGCGATCACGTCGGGAAGCCCGACCGACTTGGCGAACCGCTCGTTCCAGTGGATCGGGTTGAAGTCACCCGAGGCGCCCGCGTAGCGGACCAGGTCCAGTCGGCGGACCGGGAAGGTCCGCTCGGGGATTTGGGTGCCGACCTCGACGTCGGCGTGCTTGATCCTGTTCACTGTCTTCCCCGCTTCCTAGGAACCCCGGACGACGAGCATCATGCCCGCCGTCACCACGTGCTCGCCGTCGGCCGCCTCGGCCACCGTCTCCATGGTGATGAGCTCGTTGCCGCCCAGCGCCTTGATGTCGGTGATGCGGGTGACCGTGCTCAGGACGTCGCCCGCCTGGAGCGGACGGCTGTAGCGGAAGCTCTGGTCGCCGTGGACAACCCGGGAGAAGTCGACCCCGAGGTCCGGGTCGGACAGGGCCAGCGCGGAACCGGCCATGCCGAGGATCACCGGGAAGGTGGGCGGGGCGATGACGTCGGCGTACCCGAGGGCCTTGGCGGAGGCACGGTCGAGGTAGACCGGGTTGAGGTCGTTGATCGCCTCGGCGAACTCGCGGATCTTGCCGCGCGTCACCTCGTAGGCCTCGGGCGCGGGGTACTCCCGGCCGAGGTAGTCAGGGTTGATCGCCACGCTCTGTCTCTCCTGTGCGGTGTGCGCTCACGAACCGGCCGGGGCCTGCGCCCGCCGCCCGTGTCAGCAATAACAAAAGCCCGGTGAGCGAAGTGCTCACCGGGCTGGAGTCTACGAGAAGCCGACCGCTCCCTGCCGGGGACGACGGACCTGGAGAACCTAGCGGGTCTCGCGGTGGTCGTTGTGCTTGCGGCAGTTCGGGCAGAACTTCTTGATCGTCAGACGGTCGGGGGTGTTCCGACGGTTCTTGCGCGTGATGTAGTTCCGGTGATTGCACTCCTGGCAGGCCAGGGTGATCTTCGGCCTCACGTCTGTGGCAGCCACTTCGGAGTGCCTTTCTCGCTGGAGACATTACCTGGGCGCAGTTGAACACTGCTGGAGACCCACAACGACCCCTGAGTACTGGGCCTCAGGGGTCAGCGGGTTGGTAGCGGGGGCCGGACTTGAACCGACGACACAGCGATTATGAGCCGCTTGCTCTACCGACTGAGCTACCCCGCCCCGATCAGAACGGAAGGACATCCTACCGCGGATGTCCCTCTGTCAAGGCCGGTGAAGTTCCACCGGCCACCCACCTGAGTGGACCGGAACCTCGTCAAGTGGTGGAGCCCCTTTACGGAATCGAACCGTAGACCTTCTCCTTACCATGGAGACGCTCTGCCGACTGAGCTAAAGGGGCGCGCTGTGGGACTTTCTCTCGTCCGCCCCGGGGGTGTTGCCCCCTTGCGCTGAACACGACTATACAGGGGTTCGGGGGTGGTCTGCCACATCGAGCGCCGGGCACCCCCGCAGGGGCCCGCGGAGCACCGCGCCAGGCCTCTCCCCCGTACACCCCGGAACACACGAAAACCCCTGCTCAGCAGGGGTTTGATCGCGCCCCAGGCCACTCGGAACCCTCCGGAGCGCGGCTCGAAAAAGGCCGCCGATGTGACGCCGTGCACCCGGCCCCCGGTGCTCGGGGGCCGGTGTTCGGGAGTCGTGCCGGACCTCAGCCGTTCGGTTCGGCCAGCCAGACGTTGGACATCGCGTCGCGGTTGATCGTGCGGATGTCGGCGGGCAGGCCCAGTCTGCGCAGGGCGTCCGACAGCCGGGTGTCGTGCGTGAACACGATGAGCTGCCGGTGCCGCCCCACCTCCGCCAGGACCGCGGCCAGCCCCTCCACGGTCTCGGTGTCCATCGCCTGGACCGGGTCGTCCAGCAGCAGGAACCCGAAGGGGTTGCCGTCCACGAGGGCGCGCGGCAGGCAGATGGACAGCGCCAGCGCCTGGAACTCGCCCTGGCTGAGCAGCCCGGGCGCGCTGGTCTGGTCGTCCACCCCGTCGACGGTGACGTCCACCTCGACCCGGCGGCGGGCCCCCCGGCCGATCAACCGCATGCCCTGGAGGTCGATGTGGCGCTCCTGGCGCAGCCGGAACCAGACCTGCTCGGCCTGGGCGGCCACCGGGCCCAGCCGCTCCGCGCGCACGCCGCGCGCGTACTCCGCCAGCCAGTTCAGGGCCGCCTCCGCCGCACCCAGGGTCTCGCTCGCGGCCACGGCGTCCTGGGCGTCGTCCAACCAGGAGGAGAGTCGCTCCGCGAGCTCCGCCCACCCTTCGGTGGGGTCCTCCAACCGTTCCGAGGCGTCCCGGCGGGCGCTGACCGCCGCCGCACGGAGCCTGCGGCCCACCGACTCGATGTGCTCCGCCAGCTCACCGAGGTCCTCGATGTCGGAACCGGACTCCCAGAGCGCCCAGACCTGGCCGAGCTCGCTCTCCGGTGGCAGCCAGGACGGCACCGGGGAGAGCAGGAAGCGGGCCTGGTCACGCGCCGCGGTGGCGCGGTCGTGGGCGGAGGAGGCAATGGCGGCCTGGGGGCGGAGCGCGCGCAGCTGCGCGTTGGCGCGGCGCACCCAGTCCGCGCCCAGCGCCCCGGTGGCGGAGCAGGTGGGGCAGGTGGTCTCGGTGGGGTGGCGCTTGTGGTGCTCCAGCGCCTGTTCGAGGAGCTGGACCACACCGTGCGCGTGGTCGCCCTTCGTCCCGGCGGCCATCGCCAGTTCCATGGCGGCGCCGCGCAGTTCGTTCACGACGTCGGCGATGATCGTGCGTTCGGGAACGGCCAGGCGGCGCAGGCGGCGCAGCACCACGTGCAGGGCGGGGTCGCTGGGGCCGTCGTCGGCGGCCACCCGGCGCAGTGCCTCCAGGTCCATGGAGGGCGCGGTGAGCACTCCGACGGCCTGCGCGGCCCGCGGGTCGCCGGAGGCGCCCAGGACCTCCAGGAGGGGGCGGATCTCCCGTGAGGGCCGTTCACGGCGCCGGACGAGGGCGTCGCAGACCTTGGCCAGTCGGCGTTCGGCCTCGGCCAGCCCGGTGAGCCCGAGCAGGGCGGTGAGGGTGTCGTAGAGCTCGGCGGCGCGTCCCGTGACGGTACGGCCTAGTTCGTCGTAGGAGAGGAAGGGGCGGTAGCGCACCAGGTTCTCGCCCCAGTCGAGGGTGCGCAGCGGCGAGACCTCGCCGCCGGGGTGCACGACCTCACCACGCGCCGAGCGGACGCTCTCCCCGGTCCAGCGGCGGCTGATCCGGGTGGGGCCGGGGTCACCGGCGATGTGGATGTCCACGGTCGCCTCGGTGCGCTCGTCGTAGTGCAGGTTGCGCCATCCGTCGCGCCAGCCCGTGGGCATGGCGTCCCAGCGCGGGTTGCGGCCGGTCAGCGCGGCCTCCGCCGCCTCGGCGAAACTCGACTTGCCGGAACCGTTGCGGCCGACGATCACGGTGAGTCCCGGCCCCGGCGAGAAGGTCAGGTCGGCCGGGCGGCCGATGCCCCGGAACCCCTGGACGCGGATACCCGTGAGGTAGGCGCGGCGCACCCGTCCGGGCGGGGGCCCGGGATCGCCCTCGGGCACCAGCCCGGGGACGTGTTCACCCCTCAGGAGGGCCTCCAGCGCCTCCTCGCCCCACACGGCGGCCCCGACCCAGGCACGGACCTCCTCGGGCAGCCCCGACACCGCCAGGGCGTCGAGGAGGGCCTTGGTGGTGGGGTCCTCGGTCTGGGACGCGGCCGCGTGGCCGTCCCGTCCTGTGCGTGTGTCCGCCTCGGGTCCCCGAGTCACCTTCGCCACCCCGCTCCGTTATCGAACCTGCACCAGCAGAGTAGGACAGGACGGGAGGAAGCGCGCTGGTGGTGCGCCCGCCGGACGGCTCCCGGCCCCGGTCCGGCCCGCCCACGGCGCCGACTCGGGGGCGGTGCGGCGCCCCCGGCCGTCCCGGACGCCCGTCCCCCGCCGACCGCCCGACTCCTCCCGCACGGTGCTCACCGTCCCCACACTCCCCGGCGCCCTCGTGTTCGCCGCCACCGACACGCCCCCGGCGCCTTCCCCGGAAAACGGACATGACCCACGCCACTGTGGCACGGTCGGCCGGAGCGTGTCGGCGTGTCCCCGAAACCGCCCCGGCCCGGGGTCACACCCCGACCAGCCGCCTCCTACTGCCGTCCCAGGTGAAGTGCAGGGTCGCGATGCCCGGGACGTTCGGGTCGCGCAGGCACTCGTAGATGTTGAGACTCGGCACGCTCGCGAAACAGCCCCAGACGCGCTCGGACGTCAGCACGAAGTCCAGGTCGAGTTCGACCAGCAGGCCGAGCAACCGCCCGTGTGTGGGCTCGTCGACCTTGGCGAAGGCGTCGTCCAGCAGGATCAGGCGCGGCGCCCACGGGGCGCGGACCGCCAGGGCGTCGAACTGGGCGGCGGCGGCGGCGAACAACACCAGGTAGGCGACCACGCGCTGCTCGCCCTGGCTGAGGGCGGTGCGGTGGCCCAGACGGCGCTCGTCTCCGGCGGAGTCGGTGACGTACACGGTGAAGGTGAACCAGGACCGGTAGTCGAGCGCGGCGCGCAACTGGGCTCCGCCGGTGGCGGCCGGGTCCAGGCGGCGGATCGCCTCGATGCAGCGGCGCAGGGCGTCGCGCAGGCGGGTGGTCTGGACCCGGGTGCGCTCCTCGGGCGGGGTGGCCAGCAGCGGGACGACCGCCTCGACGTCGGCGCCCGCGTCCGGGGCCAGGCTCCAGTCCATGCGTACGCCGAGACCGGCCGAGGTGGTGACGTCCTTGAGGACGTCGTTCATGGTCGCGATGAGGGCTCGCGCCTCGTCGATCTGGCGGGAGAGGTGACCGGCCAGCTCGCCCAGGAGGTGGCGCTCGAAGGCCTCCTCCTCGGCGACGGCCACGGTCTCCTCCGCGCGCACGACCGCCTCGGCGACCCGTTCGGCGTAGGCGGCGACGTCGTGGGCGCCGTCCTCGTCGTGGACGGTGAGGCGCTTCACCCCGCGTGGTTCGCTGAGTTCGGTACGGGTCTGCCCCCAGCCCACCGAGGTGAGGAGGCGGTGCAGCTCCTCCCGGCTGCCGAGGATGCCGCTGTCGTCGACCTCGACGACCTCCTCCTGAGCGGCCAGCCCGCCCTCCAGCTGCGAGGCGAAGGAGGCCAGCAGGGCCAGGCGCTCGTCCGGCCCGGTGGTCTCGGCCTCCGGGCCGCCGTTGACGGCCGCGAGGTAGCGGGCCAGGGGCGCGTCGTCCCCCGCGCAGTCCTCCAGCCCCGCCGCGCGGAGCAGCACGGCGTCGGGAACCGTGTCCTCCGTGCCGGTGACCGCCCTGCTGTCGGGGTCGCCGACGGTGGTGACGGAGGAGACCAGGGCCTCGCCCGCCGCCAATGCCCGGCGCACCTGCTCGGCGCGCTCGGTGGTGGCGACCTCCAGGCGGGCCTCCGCGCTGACGCGCTCGTCGCGGGCGCGCTGGGCGTCGCGTTCGAGTTCGGGCAGCCGACCGGCGGCCTCCTCGGCGCGCTCCCTCACCTGGGCACGGGCCGCGTCGATCTGTTCCGGAGCGACGCCCCGGGCCCGGTCGCCGAGCTCGAACTGACGGCGCACGGTGATCATGTCGTCGATCGCCGCCGCGCGGGCGTCCTCGGCCAGGACCCGGGCGGCCCGGGCCCGCGACCACGCGTGCGTGTGGCGTTCGTGGTCGGCCAGCTCCCAGGCGAGGACGTCCAGGTCGCGCAGGGCCGAGGCGATCAGGACCCGTAGGTGGTCCAGGGCCCGCAGGGCGCTGTCGAGTTCGGCGCGCACGGTGGGCAGGCGCTCCTCGCGGGCCGCCTCGGCCAGGCGCGAGCGGATGCCGAGGAGTTCGGTCCGGGCCGCCTCGGCCGCGGACCCGGCGGTGTCGTGCGCCCGCCTGGCCGCGGCCACGTCGGCGCGGGCGACGTCGAGCGCGGCCCAGGCGCGGATGAGCGGAGCGGCCTCGGGGAGGTCGCGGGAGACACCGAGCAGTTCGGTGTAGGAGCGCTCGACCCCCCAGCGGCGCTCGCCCGCCTCCGCGAGGAGGGCCTCGGCGATGGCCATACGGCGGTCGGTGTTGGCGGACCGCCGGTCGCGGGCGCGTTTACGGGCGGCCTCGCCGATGAACTCGGGCTCGGCCTTGAAGTGGGCGCCGGAGGCCACCCCCAGGCGCCACCCGCCGGAGAGCGACATGGAGCTGACCGTGGTGACGGCGCTGTCGCGGCGGTGCTTGGGTTCGGCGTCCTCGGAGCTGCCGGGCGTCTCCGAGTGCAGGGCGATCGAGGACAGCAGGGAACGGAGGTTGTCGCCGTGCGCGCCCCGGTCGGGGAAGGCGACGGGCACGAGGACGTCCAGCAGGGTGCGGCCCTTGGCGGGGCGGGCCGGGGTCACCATCAGGTCGCGGGTGGCGGGGTCGACGAGGGTGCCGTCCGCGCGAATCCACCCGGCGAGCAGGCCGCTGGCCTCCAGCGCGGCCTCCAGCCCGGCCTGGTCGCGCGGGGAGAGGCCGTCCGCGAAGTCCACGGCCAGGTGGAAGGGGACTCCGTCGGCCTCCGGACGCGGGTAGGTGGCCCAGGCGGGGCGTTCGGGGGCGCTGTCGGCGTTGCGGGCGCGGCGGGCCGCGAGGTCGGCGAGCTCGTCGGAGAGCTGGCCCTCCTCGTTGACGGCGACGTCGCGACGGGCCCGCAGCTCCTCCAGAAGAGGGTCGACGGCCGTGTGGGCGAGCCGGGCGACGGTGGCCGGGACCCGGGGGTCCAGCACACGCAGGGTGTCCGTGATGGGCAGCTCCACACTGCCCTCCAGCTCGTGGATGGCCTCGCCGAGGGCGTGCGCGTGGCTGGAGTCCCGCAGCCGGGCCGCCCAGGCGCGGACCCCGTCCGCGTAGGCGGTGCTCTCGGCGCGCAGCGCGCCGATGGCCTCCTGTTCCCGGGTGTGGGCGTGCTCCAGGACGGCCTCGGCGCTCTCGGCCTCGCTGGTCAGCGCGACCAGGCGGCGGTCCGCCGCGGCCGCCGCGGAGGTGAGGCCGGTCAGCCGGGCGGCGAGGTCGGTGCGGTCGGCCGCGGAGTCGGCGGCGGAGGTGAGCCGGTCGTGCAGGCGGCCGAGCTGCTCACGGAGGTCGGCGAGGTCGACGCCCTCCACCGGGGCGCGCTCCACCGCCTGTTCGAGGCCCTGGAGGTCGACCCGGGTGGCGCTCTCCCTTGGCGCGTGCACGGCGGTGCGGGCGTCGGGGATCTGGCCAAGCGCGCGGGTGTCGAGCCCGGCGGCGGTGGCGGCGCGCGCCGCCTCGACATGGGTCTGGCGCAGGACCTCCAGCGCGCGTTCGATCGCCGCGGAGTCCTCACCGAGGCGCTCCACCGCGTGGGTCTCGGTGGTGGCGGCGTGCTCGGCGGCGGCCCAGGCCGCCTCCGCGGCGCGGATGTAGGCGCCCACGGCGGCGTCGTAGGCGCGGCGCTCGTTGGCGGTGGCGGTGGCGGCGCCGTTCTGGGCCGAGGCGAGGGTGCCGTCGTCGGCCTCGGCGGTGTCGCGAGTGCGGCGCGCCTGGTCGCGTTCCTCCGCGATCTGGCTCTCGGCGGTGATGAGGTCGTCCAGCTCCGCGCGCAGGCGGTCGGTCTCGTCCGTGCGGCGCGTGCAGGCGTCGAGCTGTTCTCGGACCTCCGAGGAGCGGGCGCGCAGGGTGTGCAGGAGGTAGCCGTGGTAGTCGGTGAGGAAGGCGGCGACCCCCGCACCGGCCTCGGCGAGCCCGTCCTTGTCGCTGCGGGCCTGTTCGAGGTCGGCGATGTTGCGGGCGACCTCGTCCAGGACGGACTCGTCCATGGGCGGGAGCGCCTCGGACAGCACGCCGACCAGCTCACCGGCCTCCAGGCGGTCGCCGATGGTGGGGCGGCGCAGGCGGTAGAGCAGGTGGATGAGGTTGCGGTAGCGGACGGAGTCGTCGATGCCGAACAGGTCGCGCATCACCCGGGCGCGGTAGGGGACGGCGCTGGTGAAGCAGTTGTCGGAGCCGATCTCCGAACGCAGCCGGTCGACGGGCTTGGGGCGTCCGTCGGTGACCAGTTCGAGGTCGTGGCCGACGCGGCGGTCGGTCACGAAGAACACGCAGCGGGGGTCGGCGTCGCCGACCGCCATCACCGCCGCTCCGAGGGTGATGTGGCGGGGCGGGACGCCGGGGTCACCGGTGTCCGCCACCGTGGCGTCGGTGCCGGGGTCCTCCCCCTCGGGTGAGGCGCCGCCCTCCCCTTCGGCCGCCGGGGCGGGGACGAGGGCGGCCAGCAGGGCGGAGGCGGTGGTGGGAGCGGACGCGGCGAGCGAACGGGCGGGGGCGTCCAGCCCCCGGTCGCCGCGCGCGGTGGTGAACTCGACCCACAGGTAGCCCAGGCGGGTGGCGGGCCCGGACCCGGTCTCCCCGCCGTCGCCGGGGGCCGCCGGGGCGGCGCCGTCCGCGGGCCCCGTCTCCTCCTCCACCTCGGGAGCGGGTTCCGCGGGGCCGCCGAGCAGGTCCGGGCCGGTGTCCTCGGGGACCGGCCCGCGACCCGCGCGGGGGTCGTCGGCCATCAGCCACCGCAGGCTGGTGCGGTTGGTGCCGGTGGTGTCCAGGCGGCGGACGTCGCCGTCCAGCAGGAACGGCAGCAGCATCTCCAGGGCCTTGGACTTGCCCGCGCCGTTGCGACCGCGCAGCAGGAGCCGCCCTTCGGCGAAGTCCAGGACGTGGTCGTCGTACTGCCAGACGTTCCTGATGCCCGCGCGTTCCAGGCGGTAGCGGGGGGTGTCGGCAGGATCAGCCGGAGCCGTCCCGGGGGCCTGGATCGTCTCCTGTGTCACCACTGGTCGCGCTCACCTTCTCGTTCGCCACCGTTTGCAGCACGGACGCCACACGGTCGAGGTCGCCTCGGGCGTCGGCCCCGGGGGCGGGCCCGTCCTGACCGGAACCACGCGGAGGCGCGGGATGTGTCCGGCTGTCTTCGTCATTGTCCTGGATCAGGGGGACGCACTCGTCCACGTCGGCGCCGAACCGGGCCGCGGCGGCGGTCAGCGCCCACGCTCCGGGGCCGCCCGACAACAGGCCGAGCCCGGTGAGGAGCTCCGTCACGAGACCGGACAGGCGTTCCGGATCGGGGATCTCGGGCCCGGCCGCGCGCGCCCACTCGGCGCGGGCCGGGGCGTCGGCTCCGCCGAGGGCGTCCAACGCGGTACGTAGTTCCAGGTCGGACACGGGGACCGAGGTGGCGGGGCGGCCGGGGTGCAGGCGGCCGGACAGGTGGCGGACCAGGGCGAGGGCCGTTCGACCCACCGGGTCGTCCGAGGGGAAGCGCACGGCGGCCTCCGTCTCGTCCGGCATGACGAGCGCCACACCCTCGGCGCGGATCTCGGTGTCGCAGCCGAGCAGGTTCCCCAGGGCGGCCGCGGCCCGCCACTGGTGGGCGGCGAGCCGGTCGCGCTGGCGGTCGGGGAGGTGTTCGCGGTAGACCACGGCGGTCTCGGCGAGCAGGCGGCGCAGGGCGATCTCACCCGCCTGGTCGGTCTCCGGGTCGGGGTCCGACGCGTCGGCAAGGAACGTCCCGGGGTCGTCGCCCGCCCGGGGTAGGTGGGCGACGACGGCGCGCAGGGCTCCGGTGTCCGGGGCCAGCTCGACCCGGTGGGCGGGGTCCGCCTGGTGGGCGAGGACGCTCCCCGAGGTCTCGGTGAGCGCGCCGAGGCCCACGAGGTGCCGGAGGGCGGCGCAGAAGGCACGGCGCTCGCCGAGGCCGCGGCCCGGGTCCGCGTCGACCCCGGCCTCTCTCGCGGCCGCGCGGACCCGTTCGGCGAGGACCCGCGCGGTGACCGCTCCGGTCTGCTCGACCAGGACCGCCAGGACCAGCGCCAGGTAGGTGTGGGTCCGGGGGGTGAAGCGGGTGCCGGTGGTACGGGTGGCGGGCCGCACCACCTCGTCGACCAGGCCACGCTTGACCAGGCGGGCGTGCTCGTCGGCGACGGTCAGGCGGTAGCCGAGCACCCGCTGGAAGCGCTGGACGAGCCATTCGGTGTGGGAGCGCACGAGGGAGAACTCGGCCGGGTGGGTGCGCCGGGTGAGCAGGGGGCGGGCCATGAGCGCGCGGGCCGCGGCCTGACGCTCACCGATGAGGGCGGCGTCCTCGGTGTGGGTACCGGTCTCCATCACTCCCACCTTCCGGTTCGGGGCGTGTCTCCGGCGATGTCGATGGGGCCGGTGGTCTCGACGTCGGGAGCGGAGCCGGTGGGGTCACCGGTGCCCGGGGGTTCGTGGGGTGCCCGGCCCGGCGGGACGGGTCCGGGGGGTGTGGTCCTCCCGGGGGGACTGGAGCGCTCGGAGAACACGGCGTGCGCGCCGGGCCCACCCGGTGCCCAGGAAGCGTCCGGCGCACCGGAGGCCGGCGACCCGCCGCCCGGGCCGTCGGGCGCGGGGGGCGCGCCGGGTGTGGCGCGACCACCGGTCCCACCCGGGCCGTCGGGCGCGGGGGGCGCGCCGGGTGTGGCGCGACCACCGGTCCCACCCGGGCCGTCGGGCGCGGGGGGCGCGCCGGGCACACGGGGGCCGCTGGGCCCGGGGGCGGAGTACGCACCCTCCCAGGGAGCGCGGGAGGCCGGGGCGGGCGGCCCCGGCCTCTCGGAGGCGAGGGGCGGAGCACCGGGTACCGTCCCGGAGGCCGCACCGGTCTCAGGGGTCCTACGGGGTCCACCGGAGGCTCGGGGCGGCGCGGTCCCGCGCGACCCACCAGCCGCACCGGGACCCGGGTACCCAGAGGTCACGCTCGGCGCACCAGAGGCAGCGTTCCGGTTCTCCGGGGCACCGGACGGCGCGCCCAGAACACCGGGCCCGCGCACCGCCTGATCCCCACCAGGCCCACCAGGCGCAGCAGGCCCACCAGTCGCAGCAGACCCCGAGTCCCCAACGGCCGCGCGGGCCCCTTCCGGGGTTCCTTCGACGACGGGCCCACGGGGCGGCGCGGACCCCAAGGACCCACCGGGCTCGGTTCCCGCCATCGCACCGGTACCCGAACGTCCCGAAGGCCCGGCGTCACCCGTCAGCGCGGTCGCGGCGCGAACGCCGGGGGCCGGTGCCCCGCCGAGTACCTCAGAGGCGCCGCCTCCGGATACCTCCGAGGCGCCGCCCCCGGAAGACCCGGACGTCGTGATGTCGGCACCCGTGTCACCCGTGTCACCCGTCGCGAGGGGTACACCGGTCACGGGTGTCGTGCCCCCGGCCTCCGCACTCCCGGCGTTCGCGACAGGAACACCGGAATCGTCCGGCGCGGTGGAGTCCCCGACCGCACCGGGCGCCGCCGATCCCGGAGCCTCCGTGGGCCCTGCGGTGACCGTCGGCGCGCCACGGTTGTCGAGCGCCCCGGACTCGCCGGGTTCGGGCGCTCCACCGGCCGCGGTGGACTCGGGCCTGCCGCCGGAACCGGCGTCCGTCCCAGCGCCGGACGTGCGGTCACCCGAGAGGACGGTCCCGGCCGCTCCGGGCTCCGCGTCCGCCCCGGGGGCGGTCGCCCCCGAGGAGTCGGACCCGGCGGGCGCAGCGTGCTCTTCGTAGGAGGTGACGCACAGGCTCAGGCCCTCCAGCGTCAGGTCGCCGCCCTCGCCCCGGACGGTGAGCTCGGCCCCGGGCGCGGAGACGACGTGCAGGCGCAGTCCGAACTCCAGGTCACCGGCGGAGGTGGGGCGCCTGGAGGCGTCGCCGGAGCCCAGCGCGGCGGTGAGGAGCTCCATGAGGACCTCCATGCCCGCGCCGGACAGGTCCAGACGGGCGCGGTCGGCGGTGGGTTCGGTGAGCAGGGAGCGGATCTGTTCGGCGCCGGCGCGACGCCAGTGCGCGGAGGACTCGGCCGCGTCGCGCAGGCGCGCCTGCTGGGCGCGGTGGTCGCGCACGGGCTCGGGCGGTCGGGTTCCGGGGTGTTCGGTGACGGTGCTGCGGTCCGCCTCGGCGTGCCACCAGCTCGTGGTGGCCGCGACCGTGTCGTCGACCCGCCCCTCCAGGTGCCGTGCGGGATGTAGGGCGAACGCGGCCGTGGCCAACAGCTCCACGCGGTCCGGTTCGGCCTCCTCGAACCAGGCGGCCAGGCGCAGCAGAGCGGCGCGGCCGTGCCGTGGCACCGGCCGGTCACCGGTGCCCTGTCCTTCGTCCGCGCGGTCGTCCGCCCACTGGTTGAGTCCCACAACTCAGCAGACTAGAGACCTCCGGGGCCCGCCACGCCCGGATCGGCCGGACCGGAGTCGGGTGAAACCCGCTCGGCGCCCGATCTGACCAGCGGGTTCGATAGTTTTCTCGACTTTGTGAGGATTCCGGGGAGCGGGGGCGGAGTCGAAGCTCACGTCCCCCCGCCCGGGGGCCCGGGCCCCGACGATCATGCCGCGCTCGCGACCACCGGGCGGCCGTCCGCGTCGATGGCGGCTCCACCGACACGATCGGACAGCGTGGAAGGACGGGCTCTAGTCGCCCGGGGCGGCGGGCAGGGTCAGCCGTCCGTCGTCGGCCTCCGCCAGGGCGTCCCGCTGCTCCTGGGGCATGTCGTCGTCGTACTCGGTGATCGAGTAGGTGGAGAAGTACCAGGTGCCGTCGACCTCCACCGGGTCACCGAGCTCGACCTCGACGTCGTAGGGGTCGTCCTGGCACCCCTGGTCCATGCACCAGGTGCCCAGGACCTCGCCCTCGCCGCGAGCGCGGGTGTCGTCCCACTGGTCCCACTCCATGTCGGTGAAGGTCGTGGACGCGGTGGCGACGTAGACCCCCGGTGTCTGGTCCTCGAAACCCTCCTCGTCCCCGTGCAGGTTGAGGACCCGGACCTCGCCCTCGGCGGCGGGGGTGTCCTCGTCGTCCTCGTCCCGGGGCTCGCCCGTGGCGTCCTCGCGCTCGGTGGGACGGTCCTCGGCGGGGTCGCCCGCCTGACCGCAGGCGGGGAGGGTCAGTGCCAGGGCGGTTCCCAGCAGCAGGGTTCGGGCCAAGAGTGCGGGCTTCAACCGGCCTCCTCGGTTCATGGGGGCTCCTCGCTCCACGACCATCATCGCCGTCGTGGTCGCCGTGGGGGAAGCGGTGAGGCCCCCCGGCATGTGCCGGGGGGCCTCGATCCCGCTCTGTTCCGTCACCGGAGCCCTGGGGCCCCGTCGATCACCGTCGGGTGATCAGTAGCCGTAGCCGTGGTCGTGACCATGGTCGTGGTCGACCTCGTCGGCGCGGTCGTGGTCGACGTTGGTGCCGACCGGACCGTTGACGCAGTCACCCGTGGTCTGCGGCGACAGGATCGGCACGTTGGCGCCGACCAGCCCGACCGCGAGCTCGGTGTTGCACAGCTGAACCGGAACCAGCTGGAGGTTCTGGTTGAACTGCTGGTCGCCACCGTGCGACGCGGAGGCCGGAGCGGCCGCGAGCATCGCGCCGAGCGCGACACCGGCGATCGCCGTGGCGGCGGTGAACCTGCGCAGCATGTGGGGCTCCCTAGTCGATGTTGGTGCTGACCGGACCGTTGACGCAGTCGCCGGCGGTCTGCGGCGACAGGATCGGCACGTTGACGCCGGCGAGCAGGCCGACAGCCAGCTCGGTGTTGCACAGCTGAACCGGAACCAGCTGGAGGTTCTGGTTGAACTGCTGGTCGCCACCGTGGGAGGCGGACGCGGGAGCGGCCGCGAGGATGGCGCCGAGCGCGACACCGGCGATGGCGGTGGCAGCGGTGAACTTACGCATTGTGGGGTTCTCCTAGTCGATGTTGGTGCTGATGGGGCCGTTGACGCAGTCGCCGGTGGTCTGCGGCGACAGGATCGGCACGTTCACACCGACCAGGCCGACGGCGGCGCTGGTGTTGCACAGCTGGACCGGGATGGCCTGGAGGTTCTGGTTGTACTGCTGGTCGCCACCGTGGGAGGCGGAGGCCGGGGTGGCGGCCAGAACGGCAGAGAAAGCAGCACCAGCGACGAGGCCGGCAACACCGAGCTTACGCAGCATTGAATTACCCTTCAGAAGAATGTGAGATATGGTCTCGGTCGAACCGATGCCGGAACTAGCTGATGTTGGTGCCGATGGGGCCGTTCACGCAGTCGCCCGTGGTCTGCGGCGACAGGATCGGCACGGTGACGGCGACCAGACCAACGCTGCCCGTCAGGTTGCAGGACTGGATCGGGACGAGCTGGAGGTTCTGGTTGAACTGCTGGTCACCGCCGTGCGAGGCGTGAGCGGGAGCGCCCATGAGGAGCGCGCCCATCGCGGCACCAGCGACCAGGCCAGCAGCGGTCAGCTTCTTGATCATGTTTCCCCCGAGAATTCAAGCGAGGCATTGACAGAAAAAGACGCAGGCGCTTTTGCACCTGTGTCGCGGTGGACTGGTGCAATCATCATCCGACCCACGATTTTTGTCAACGCCGAAACTCCGGCGACCATTTGTCCAGATTGCCAGTAGCATTCCTTTTGCCCCCGAAAACAAAAGGGACAATGCGATGATTTATCAGCACGCCGAGGGCCTGCCGGGACGATCAAAGGTCACACAGAGTGACCGAAGCGCACTCGGAGCGTGACCGTCTCGCAACCGCCCGAATCGCCGGACCGTCCGCGCGCCCTCCCGATCCCGCGCGAGCCCCGCGTGCCTTGAGAGAGGCTCAAGCGTGTCGTGTCCGGCCCCGGCCGCACCCCGACCCCGGACACGACGAAGCCCCCGGCACCTGTTGGTGCCGGGGGCTTCGTACTCCCTGTGGCGGGTGAAGGATTCGAACCTTCGAAGGCTAAGCCGACGGATTTACAGTCCGCTCCCATTGGCCGCTCGGGCAACCCGCCTGGGCTGCTGCGACGCGGTGCGTCGCTGCGCAGGAACGACAATAGCGGATGATGGGCCCGAACCTGAAATCGATTTCCCAGGCGCGTCCTCCCAGGGCTCGTCAGACGGGTCCGCGCGGGGCGCGGCTAAGCTCGGAACCCGGCCCGGACCGGGCCGGACGAGACGTACACGGGCGCCCCGGCGCCCGTGACCCATGAGACGTAGCGGGGTGTGAGAGTACGTGGCCGCCGAATCCAGTTTCGACGTGGTGTCCAAGCTCGACCGTCAGGAGGTCGACAACGCGCTGAACCAGGCGGGCAAGGAACTGTCCCAGCGGTTCGACTTCAAGGGCACGGGGACCACCATCGCCTGGCAGGGCGAGGACGGCATCGAGATCAAGAGCGGCTCCGAGGAGCGCGCCCTGGCCGCCCTGGAGGTCTTCAAGGAGAAGCTGATCAAGCGCAAGCTCTCCCTGAAGATCCTGGACCCGGCCGAGGAGGCCAAGCCCTCCGGCAAGGAGTACCGGCTGCCGATCAGCCTCAAGGAGGGCATCACCTCCGAGGACGCCAAGAAGATCTCCAAGCTCATCCGGGACGAGGGCCCCAAGGGCGTCAAGGCGCAGATCCAGGGCGAGGAGCTGCGGGTGAGCTCCAAGAAGAAGGACGACCTCCAGAGCGTCATGAACCTCATCAAGGAGAAGGACTTCGACCTGGCGCTGCAGTTCGTGAACTACCGCTAGCCACCCGAGACGCGACGGCCGCCCGCCCCCTTGCGGGCCACGTCGCCGCCACCGGCCACGTCCAGGCAGAAGATCTGCGCGTCGGCCAG